>NZ_JAQTTX010000102.1 GCF_028710545.1 Halothiobacillus sp.
GGCGATCGCCGCGAATAGTAATCTGATATCTGACCTAACATCGCGCTCGATCGATCACCGGATAACCCAACGCGACCGACTCCACCGATAGCGACGATTGCCCGAATGGTCAGCTTCCGGGGTCTGGTCTTTTTCCGCGCGCGCATACACCAGCGGCGCATTACTGCGCCGCTGGCCACCGCCTGGCAGGCGGTTTCTTACTGGGGCTACCGCGACTGTATGGGGAACGAAACGACCAAAAGCGCTCGGAACTTCCGTCCGGGTTCGGATGGAGTCAGGTACAGGAGAGAGCCGTGAAGCAGGAGGTCTGACGTAATTTTGTAGGTGATGGCAAAGCCGGGGGTTGCGGCGGCGTACAGGATGGCGTTGTCGAAGGTGGGGTTCTCGCGGATGATATCCGCGGTCGCCCCGAGGCCCAGCGCGATCGAGAAGCCGTCCGTTTTGTAGACGTGCCAAAATACCTGTGATTCAAGTCCGCCTTCTTTCCCCGCTGATAAGAGGGAAGTGGCGTTGTAGAAGCTGGGGCCTATGCGCGTGACGAAGGCCAGCGCGCCGTGCGGCGCCCCATTTTCTAGGGCAAAGCCGCCGGCCAAGCGCGCCCCGGCCACTTCCGAAGTGTCGGCGCGTGTTATGGCGTTGGCGGTGTTGCATGAGAACGGCAGAAGCAGCAGGATGGCAATGAGAGCAATGGTGCGCTTCATGGTTTAACCTCCGATAATGGCGCGGCTTGCGGCCGTTCGATAATCGTGTAGCCGATGCCGTGCTCTATGAATACGCGCTCAATGTCGGATTGGAACTGATACGTTACTAGGTGCATCATGACCTGACGGTCGGGGCTGTACGTGTCTCGGAAAAGTTTGGGGTATGCCAGGCATTGACCCAGGGCGGTCAATCCGGCGTTGGTGGTGATCTCGAATAGGGTTATGGCCTTCGCCTGATATCCAACTGCGTCGATGCGACGCTGGGAGAGGCGGATTGCATCATACCTGATGTTGTCGGTAAAGCCTTCGCCCGGGTCCGTACCCTCGCCGACCTTCACGTCATACTGGAACTCAGAGAATGAGCCGCCGTTTAGAGCCAGCCACAAATCCCAAAGGAAGCAGTCGGCCGGGAGTAGATGAGGATACTTAGCCAAGTGCAGTACCTTGGCGTGGAGCAGGTTTCGCCATGATGATAGCATAATCCGACGCATCAAGCTCTCCTGCGGTATTTGCTTTCCAGAGTGCGGCGATTCGCGCCTTTGCGGGGCCGGGGATCGGCATAACGGCCAGCCACGACACGAAACCGACCTTTTGAGATGCGGTTCTTAGGTGCTCGGGAATCTCCAAAAAAGAGGGCAATTATATTCCTCCAGTCTGGCATGATTTAAGCCTCCGGCCGGGTCCCGGTGTTAGTCCGGGAGGGAATCGACGGCGGGACCCGACTCGGGAGGGCTTCCGCTACCCTGTTATGGGCCTGGCTTATCATACGGGGAACGTCCCGCCTATCCAAATCCGGTACCAGATAAACAGGTTCGAAAATTGGTCTGCGGCTTGGATGTTCTGGGCGGTGATGATTATTGCTGTCAGATTGTCGAAAATACAACTGACGCCGAGAGGGGCGGTAACTTCCAATGGCACCGGGGCAAGACCGGCCTCGGCTGGTGCACCTGTGAAAAAGTGGTAGTTGGTTGGTGCGTTGGCGACTTGAATACGCGGGGAGTTGAAGTGCTGGTTTGGTGCTGCCGCGACGGATGGTGCGACGTAGACGAGGCGGTCGGCGACTGCTGCGCCTGACGTGAAAGTGAAATCGGCGGATGTGATTTCGATGCGGCAGTTTACAGGTATGGGGATGGCGTAGCCTTCACCGGCTGCGGGGTTTGCCGGGTGTGCATAAGCGAGCTTGAAAGTCGCTATGTCGAAAGGGTGTCTGGTGTGCATAGGTTAGCTCGCTACTCTGACGGTCAACGTTGCCGCCACGTTCAACGGTGAATAGAAGCGTGCGTAGATCGCATCGGAGGCGGCCAGGTTGATCTCACCGTTCCAACCGATTGTTTCCTGATATCCGAAGTACCCGGAGGCGAGGAGGATAAGGGGTGTTGGGTTTGGTGATTCTGCGGATGACATCCAAATCTCGCCGAAGATGGCGGCGGGGTCGTTGTAAAGTGGGCATTGAGTATCAATGCTCTGGATCAAGGAAACGGCCTGCAGACGGCCGGTTTCGGTGGTCACTACGATTTCGCCGGGGGTCGCGCCTATGGTTAAGACGTGACCCGATCTGACGATATACGGCATCCCGACTCCTACTTGTACCAGACGTACAGGGCGATATCGGCACCGTTGGTCACAGCGGTGTTGAGATCGACCGAGAAGTTGATACGCGCGCCGCCGACGACGGGGATATCCAGCGGTATCATTTCCACGGACGGCTGACCGGGGGCGGAAATGGTGGCACCGAGACCCGCGCCATAGGCGCAGTTGCACGGCAACTGCATCGGCGCGAGGGAAACGTCATCGGAGGTGAGGGTTACGAAGCCGAGCAACTCTTCACCGGCGACGAGTACGCCGTTCTGACTCAGGACGGCGGCGGCACCGACGATCTTCGTCGCGCCTTCGCTCAGCGTGACCGTGCCGATCGCTGTCAAGGCGGCGGCGGCGATTACGCCTCGGGCGACGTCGCAGAACTGCGGAATCTCGAAAACCGGAGCCTCGGAGGCGAAGATCAGTCCGGCGACCCACTGCGGGATGTTCGTGATCGCGATGTCATTGCTGACACGGATTTGCACGGACGATTTTCCGGCCGCCTGCCAGTTGACCTCGAAGAGCTTCAGGGGGCAAGTGCTGGGGTTAATCAGCGCGCCCAAGGAGCTGCTGTTTGCATAGCACGGGAAGCGAGACGGGGCCGGATTGGGAGTCCAATCGCCGGAGTCCACGTCGAAGCGGAAGGAACCACCGGTCTGCTCGGCGGCGAGGGCGACGGATGGGGCGACCTGTCCCCAAACGTGCGTAATCAGCCACGGGCCACCGGCAGGGAGAACGATAGGCGCGCCAAGTGCCGATTCACCGGCGGCGGCTTGTCCGGCACCGGCGGCAACCATGGCGTGCATTTTGGAGAGAACTTGTCCCATCGGAAACCTCTATGAGTTTACGACGGCGGGGCGATTACGCTCCGGCCATCGAGATTTTCTTGTCGTGCAGCGCCTTGGCAACGACCGAGACGCGGTTGATATTGCTGGGATCGCCTTTCGGACCGCGCGGGGGCAGGGTCAAACTGGCAATGACCTGGCGGTAGGGGTCAAAGCCTTTCTGGTAGGCGTCCTGTGAGACGCTGATGCCCTGCGACCAGCGGGCAACGCCTTTGTCGCGTGCGCCCTGCTGCCATTTCGACGTTCCGGCGCGGGCAATGCCTTTGCCGAAGCGCTTCTGGGAGATACCGGCCTGCACGCCCTTCTCGTAGTTGCTCTCCGCCGCCTTGGCTTGGGTGGCCCAATCGGCGCGCGGGTTGTTGATTCCCTCCTCGTACGCGCCGCCCGATACGGACGC
>NZ_JAQTTX010000057.1 GCF_028710545.1 Halothiobacillus sp.
TTCATGGGCATGGGCGAGCCCCTGCTCAACTTCGAATCGGTGGTTGATGCGGCCACGATCATGCTCGACGACAACGCCTATGGCCTGTCGCGGCGACGGGTGACGATCTCCACTTCGGGTATCATCCCGGCGATTGATCGGCTGGCCGAACGCCTGCCGGTGGCATTGGCGATTTCGCTGCATGCGCCGAACGACGCGCTGCGTGATGTACTGGTACCGATCAACCAGAAATACCCGCTCGGTGATCTGATGGCCGCCTGCGACCGTTACGCCAAGGTCGTGCCGCACGGCGCCATCATTTATGAATACGTGATGCTCGAAGGCGTGAACGATGAACCGGTGCATGCAGAAGAGATGATCCGTTTGCTGGCACCGCGCAAGGATGCCGTCAAGGTAAACCTGATTCCCTTCAACCCGTTTCCGAGTTCGGGGTACAAGCGTTCATCGCGTAATCGCATCGAACGGTTCCGCGCCTTGCTGAAGGCGGCAGGCATCAACACCGTGCCCCGCAAGACGCGCGGCGACGACATTGATGCGGCCTGCGGCCAACTGGTCGGAGAATTTGAAGATAAGGCGCGGCGCCAGGAACGGCTCGCGCACATGGGTCTGGAACAGATCAGGGTCACCTCGGAGAATCATTGATGAATCAGCGTATGCCCACCCTTAGCCCTCGCCTATCCTTTGGCCCATTGTCCAGCATGATGCGCGCCGCACTGGTGGCAGCGACCATTGCCCTGCTCGGCGGCTGCGCCAACATGGCCAATACGCCGCCGAGCAATGGCGGCCTGTCGTCCAACCCGACGGACAATCAGCGCGCCGCTCAGATCAACACCGAACTTGGCGTCGGCTACATGAACGAAGGACACATGGATGTGGCCGTCGAAAAAATCAAGAAAGCGATTTACTACGACGATGACTTCGCACCGGCGCATCATGCCTACGCGCTCATGCTCGATCGCCTGGGCGAGAAAGAAAAGGCCGCCAGAGAGTTCGAAAAGGCCTACTCGCTTGATCCGAACAATTCCGATCTCGATAACAACTACGCCACATTCCTGTGCGGACAGAAGGAATACAGCAAAGCTCAGTCGCTGTTTGCCCGCGCCTACGGCGACCCCCTCTACAAAACCCCCGAATTCGCGCTGACCAACTCAGGCGTCTGTTACGAAAGCGAGGGCAAACCGGACCAGGCCATCAGTCAGTTCGACGCGGCGCTGGTCAAACAGCCCGGATATGGCCCTGCACTGATCGGCAAGGCGCGGGTATATTACGAACAGAAAAAATACGCCGACGCCGCCAATGCAATGAAAGCGTTTGAGGCCAACAACCGCAATACGCCCGACACGCTGCAACTGGCCATCCGGATTGACCGCGCCACTGGCGATCAGTCCGCCCTCGCGAACCACGTCCTGATTCTCAAAGGCCGTTTCCCGGAATCGGCGGCTGCAAAATGGTACGACAGCGGAGCGAAATAATGAGTGAAGGTCCGATCAAAAACCACGAACCCAGCCTACCGACACTCGGGCTGAAACAGCAAGCCACCGAGGCAACCCCGTCGGCAGAGACCACGTCATTCGATGTGGCCGCAGGCAAAAGTCTCGGCGCGTTGATTCGGGAAGCCCGAACCGCCAAGGGCCTGAGTGCCGCCGATCTGGCCCAATCGCTGAATCTGGATCTCAAAATTGTCGAGCGACTGGAAGCCGACCAGTTCGAAGGCGCGCCGGAGCCCATCTATGTACGCGCCTATCTCAAACACTGGGCGGGGCTCGTCGGCGCGGATCCTCAGGTGTGGTTGCAAGCCTATCAACTGCAACATGGCGGCAGCGTTGCCCCGAACAAAATCGGCTCGATGGCACCAATTGATGTAGTAACAGCCCATAAAATGGGGCATGCGGTACATGCCACTCATCCAAACACGGTGGGTCGGGGTTTTTTGCGCATTCTGCTGTTTTTGATCGTCTTGGCCGTCGTACTGGCCGTGATCGCCGTCGCCTTGCCGGGTGTGTGGCAGAAAGGGCTCGGCCTGCTTTCAGGGAAGCCTGAACAGACACCCCTCACGCTGAATGGCGGAGCGTCCGGTAGCACCGTCAGTTTACCCGTCCAGCCCCTGCCTGCGCTCAATACGCCTGCGGCAACGACCAAAACAGCGCCAGAAATAACACCCGAAACCACGACCACCAACGTGGCCCCGCCCCCGCCCCCCATGACGACCCCGTCGGCAAGCCCGATAACGCCTGATGCAGCAAGCACAGCGCCAGGCGGTACGCCGACACCGATGACGTCGAGTGGAACAGAACCCACGACACCGGATGTCGCACCCGCAGACGGGGCACCGCCAGCACCTGCCGATGTGACGCCAACCGAACAAACTGCACCCGCAGCCACGCCCAGCGCGAATCTGGTCATCAAGGTCGATTCGGCCGATTGCTGGGTTGAAGTGCGCGACGCGGCAGGTAAAAGACTGGTGTACGACGTCCTCAAGAAAGGAGAGGAAAAAACCATTCCTGGCGCCGGGCCATTCACCATCACACTTGGCAACCCCAGCGCGGTCACGGTGCTATGGAAGGGAGAACCGGTCAAGTTGGGCACAGCCAACAGCACCACAGGGGTTGTCCGAACAACGGTGGGCGGCTCATGAGCCACATTGCATCGCCTACGATACGCAGGCTTTCTCGCAAGATATTCGTCGGCAATGTGCCGATTGGTGGTGATGCGCCCGTGGCCGTGCAAAGCATGACCAATACCGAAACCTGTGATGTGGCGGCTACTGTGGCGCAAATTCAGGCATTGCAGAAAGCCGGGGCCGATCTGGTGCGCGTATCCGTTCCGACCATGGAGGCCGCCGAAGCCTTTGGCGCAATCCGCAAGCAGGTCAGCATTCCGCTCGTTACCGACATCCATTTCGATTACCGCATCGCCTTGCGCGTGGCCGAACTGGGCGCGGATTGCCTGCGAATCAACCCCGGCAACATCGGTCGGGAAGATCGCGTTCGCGCCGTGATCGATTGCGCGCGCGACAAAGGTATCCCGCTGCGTATCGGCGTCAATGCCGGCTCGCTGGAAAAGGACCTGCAACAGAAATACGGCGAGCCCACCCCGGAAGCGATGGTCGAATCGGCCATGCGCCACATCGACATTCTCGATCGACTCGATTACCCCGACTTCAAGGTATCGCTCAAGGCATCCGATGTCTGGATGACCGTGCTCGCCTACCGTCAACTGGCCGGGCAGATCGAACAACCGCTGCATCTGGGTATTACCGAAGCGGGCGGGCTGCGTTCCGGAGCCGTCAAATCGGCGGTGGGCCTGGGTATGTTGCTGGCCGAGGGGATTGGCGACACGATCCGCATTTCGCTGGCCGCCGACCCGGTCGAAGAAATCAAGGTGGGTTGGGATATTCTCAAATCCCTGCGCCTGCGCAACCGCGGTATCAACCTCATTGCCTGCCCTTCCTGCTCACGGCAGGAATTCGACGTCATCCGTGCCGTCAATGCACTGGAAGGCCGACTTGAAGACATCGACACCGCGATGGATGTCGCCGTCATCGGCTGCGTGGTCAACGGGCCGGGCGAAGCGCGCGAAGCGGCCATTGGCCTGACCGGCGGCCAACCCAATCTGTTGTACATCAACGGCAAACCGGTTGGGAAACTGACCGAAGCGGAACTGGTGGATGGCGTGGAGCGCGCCATTCGCGAACGCATCGCCGCCAACAAGGCCGCGGAATCGAACCCAACCTGACTTTTCAAAGCACGATTATTAAAGCCCGATTACTCGATGAGCAAAACCATTAAAACCCTGCGCGGCATGCACGATGTATTGCCCGGTCAGACACCCGGCTGGTCCCGGCTGGAATCAACGCTGAGCCAGACCGCCCGCCAATACGGTTATCAGGAAATCCGGATGCCGATCGTGGAACAGACGGCGTTGTTTTCCCGCGGAATCGGCGAAGTCACCGACATCGTCGAAAAGGAAATGTATACCTTCGACGACCGCAATGGCGACTCGCTCACCTTGCGACCTGAAGGCACCGCCAGTTGCGTGCGCGCCTGTCTGGAACATGGCCTGATTCACAACCAGCAACGCAAGCTCTGGTACATCGGCCCGATGTTTCGCCATGAGCGCCCGCAAAAAGGCCGCTACCGACAATTCCACCAGTTCGGCGTCGAAGCCTTCGGCGTGAACGGCGCGGAGCTGGATGTCGAGCTCATGCTGATGGCAGCGCGTATCTGGCAGCAGCTCGGCATCATCGACGTTCAACTGCAAATCAATACCCTGGGCAGCAGCGACGCACGCGCCGCCCACCGTGCGGTACTGATCGAGTACCTCAAAAGTCATGCCGACGACCTTGACGAGGAAGCCCGCGCCCGCCTGGAAACCAATCCCCTGCGGATTCTGGACAGCAAAAACCCCGCCGTGCAGGCGGTGGTTGCCCATGCCCCGGCGCTTGCGGACTATCTCGACGAGGCCGACCGCGAGAACTTTGCCGAAGTCCAGCACTTGCTGACCGCAGCAGGCGTGTCGTTCGTCGTCAATCCCCGACTGGTGCGCGGGCTGGATTACTACAACCGGACCGTCTTCGAATGGGTGACCGAATCACTCGGCGCCCAGGGCACGATCTGTGCAGGTGGACGCTATGACGGTCTGGTCGCGCAGCTGGGCGGCAAGGCAACCCCTGCTGCCGGGTTCGCGATGGGTCTGGAACGCCTGATCGAGCTCATCGGACAGGCTGATGATGAAACCACCGCCGACATTTACGTGCTTTGGCCGGAGCCTTCCGCCAAGGGTGCTGCCCTTGCGGCAGCAGAAGGCTTGCGGCGCGCATTGCCCGATCTGCGTATTCAATGCGCGCTGGATGGCGGCGCGCTGAAAAATCAGCTCAAGCGGGCCGATCGCAGCGGTGCCCGATTCGCGGTTATCATCGAGGACACGGCGGCAGCCGACTCGTGGCGCGTGAAGTCGTTGCGTCAAAATGCACCGCTCGAACCCATCCCTGAAGCCCCGCTGGAACCGGCTGCGGCAATGGCCTTGCTTCGCGCCGAACTGGCTGCGGACAGACTGGCAACATAATCTGTATGATCTGACAATCCAACAACCTCGATCTTGGCGATTTTGAATCAGAATCGCACCCATGAACCACGAATAAGGTAATGAGCCGTGACTGCAACTGACGACGAACAACTCGATAAACTCCGCGAATTCTGGACGCAATATGGCAAGACCATCATCGCCGGCATCATCCTTGGCCTGGCTGCCCTGGTCGCCTGGACGGGCTGGCAAAGCTGGCAGGCGAAAAAGCAGACAGCGGCCGCCATCGCCTTTCATCAGATCGAGCAGTTGAGTGCCGCCAATCAGCCGAAACAGGCCATGGAAGCCGCACGCAAGCTCGCCGGATCCGATCAGGGTTCGGTATACGCCACACTGGCCCTGATGATCGGCGCGCATGAAGCCATGTCGCAAAACGACCCGGCCAAGGCAGCCATCTACCTGAATGACGCCATGCAGCACGCCAAACAACCTGCACTCGCCGCACTGGCCCAGCTTCGTCTGGCACGGGTTCAATGGGCGCAAAACAAGCCGGAACAGGCACTGGCCACACTGAAAGCCAAAACCCCGCCCAAGGCCTATGAATCCATGTTCACCGAATTGACGGGCGACATTCAGGCCAGCCAGAAAAACTGGGCTGCTGCCCGCGCCGCCTACGAACAGGTACTCAAGTCCCCGGATTCGGCAAATACCATGGTGCAAATCAAGCTGGACAACCTGCCGGCAGCCTCTGTCGCCACTTCCGCACCGACTGCATCCGGCAAGGAGAAATCGTGATCATGACTTCATCAAATGTGTTCAAGCACGCCGCGCGCCTGCTGATTCTCCCCCTTGCCATCGGTGTGCTCGCCGGGTGTTCGTCCACGCGGGAACTGGTCAAGCCGACGCCCTTGACACAAATCGACAACAAGTTCCCGCCCAAAATCCTGTGGGAAGCGAGCGCGGGCAGTGATCAAAAAGATGATCTGCTGCGAATTGCCCCGGTTGAATCCGGCGATCGAGTGATCGTTGCCGATGCCAAGGGCGATGTTTATGCCTACAACCTCAAATCCGGCAAACGGCTGTGGGAAGCCGAACTGAACATGCCGATCAGTGTTGGCGGCGGCGCCAACGATGCGATGGTGGTGTTCGGCTCGGATACCGGCAAAGTGGTCGCGCTGAGCACGGATAGCGGCAAAACACTCTGGCAGGCAACGGTATCGACCGCAGTCGAAGCAGCACCCTCGGTGGGCGACACCAATGTGGTCGTTCGCTCGAAAGACGGCAGCGTGACGCTGCTGGATGCCAAAGACGGCAGCACCGTCTGGTCTGTCAGCCATAACGAACCCGTGATGACGCTTCAGGGACAAAGCCGTGCCCTGCTGTTCCCGGACGCGATTGCCGTCGGTTACGACGATGGCGAATTTGCGATCCTGTCGCGGGCCGATGGTCGCCCATTGTGGAAAAACCAGGTGGCCCTGCCCATGGGTCGTACCGAGATCGATCGCATGGTGGATATCGATGCCACGCCATTGTTCGCGGATGCCGTTTTTTATGTCGCGACTTATCAGGGTCGGATTGCCGCCATCAATGCCAAGGGCGGACAAACCATCTGGAGTCGCAAGTTCTCCAGCTTCACCGATATGAGCATCGATCAGCACGCGTTGTACGCTACCGATGCCAACGGCATCGTCTGGGCGCTGGATCGCCGTACCGGCGAGCCGCTCTGGCGTCAGTCCGCTCTGGCTTATCGTGGTGTCACCGGGCCTGCACTCAGCAACGGCAAGCTCGTGGTTGGCGACAAGGAAGGCTATCTACATGTGCTCGACCCGCAAACCGGTGCCATCGTAGGCCGTCTGCGCGTCAGCGGCGGATTGATCGACCCGATGCGAACCGAGAACAATGTGGTGGCCGCTGTCACACGCGGTGGTGATCTGATCGTATTTGATCTGCCGTAACCTTCCTCGCAAGCGCGAATAGTCACAAAGAAAGGATCGTTCAGCGATCCTTTTTGTTTGTACGGTATGCTTGCCGCATGAACGCCCTGCGCACGACATCCAAGCCCGAACAAACGCCTGCCGCACCGCGGCGAAGCAGGTTATGGCTTTGGCGCGGTCTGATATTGCTGGGGTTGCTGATTGCCCTGTGGTTGTATGTGCTGCCTTACCAGACCGGTGTGCGGCTGGATAAATCTCTGAGTAGCTGGGTATCCGATCACCCGAACTGGACGCTTGAACGTAAAGAACGCAGCTTGTTCCAGCGCCATTATCAGCTTCGCTGGCAACCCGGCTGGGCGACCGAGCCCGTGGTACTCGACGTACGGGTTTTCCCCCGGCCTTTCGGCTGGGGGAGTCCGGCGGGCAGACAATGGGGCTGGGCGACCTTCACCATGCAGATGGACCCAGGCAGCCCGGTGCAGATCAGAAATTTGCCGGATCGCGCCATCGAGATCTCAGGCCAAGTGGAAGGCCTCGGCCTGGTCCGGTTCAACTGGGCTGGCAACGAAACCGAAGGCAACCAACTCATCTACGACGGATCGGGCCGCACCTGGCAGGGCACTCTGAACCTGCCCGGCTGGCAGGTGATCACCCCGACGCATCATTATCTGTTCGGCCGAACCTTGATTGACCTCCGCCTGCACCATCGCGTCGAAGCCGATTACGCCTTCTGGCGTGGACTAGACGGTGAGCTCGGCATCGATATCCGGCGAATCGGCTGGAGCAAGATCCCGCACGCGCAGGCATCATCGACCGAATCATCCATCTCCTCGTCCACGTTACTCGGTTCGTCAAAGAGTGGCCTGATCGATCATTTCCAGTGGCGTATCCGGTTGATGCCGGATTTTTCCGGCGGGCAGCGGGATGTAATCGGTTCCGGTGCGCTGGACGCACTTTCGCTCGATGGCCGACACATCGGGGGCGGGCAACTGGCCTTTGCCGTTTATGCGGCCGATCCCGATTTTGCAGAACACTTTGCCGTTCTGGGTCGGCACCTTCTGTTCAACTCGGAGGCAATAGCCAGCGGACAGCTTCTGGCACTCGTACTGAGTTCCCTGCGCTCAGCCGAAATTCGCCTCGACGCCTTGCGCTGGCAAACACCCACGGGCAACATGGAGATAACCGGCAAGGCATTCGGACCTCAGTTCGCCGGACTTGGTCCGCTGACAAATCGCCACGAGCAGATACAGCCCCATTGGCAAGCCCAGGCACAACTTCAGTTCGGTGGTGCCATCATGCAAGCACCGCTCATCAATCCCTTGGTCAACTGGCTGAATTCATGGCTTGCTGCCCCGATATCCAAGTATGCCCCGATCCGGGGAACGCCCGTTCACCTCGTTCTGGCCTACTCGCCTGAGGGCTGGGTGCTTGATCGAACCGAAACCGAACGCCCATCCGCCGACCATGCGAAATAGACCTGAGAAATCGTCGTCATCAAGGGACACCCGCCCCGCGCTAGGACGACTCAGAAGGGGACATTTCAGCTTTGGAAAAAAGGGGACATTTTAGAATTGGACAAAGGGGACATTACGGCTTTGGGCTAACATGGTCGAATGTCCCTTGCAGGCACGCTGGATTTAGGATAAATTGCACGACCTATTTTGGTTCGAAATTTCGATTAGGCTGAGGCTGTTATGAAAATTTTATCTTCTCTGAAGTCTGCCAAGACTCGGCATAAAGACTGTCAGATTGTACGTCGCCGCGGCAAGGTGTATGTCATCAATAAAACCAACCCACGCTTCAAAGCGCGCCAACGTTGAGTTTATTCTTTACTTTGATGCGGATGAAGCATTCGTGGCAAGATCAAACCCGCCAACCGGCGGGTTTTTTTCGCTTTCGATTTTTAACCGCGCGAGCAAGCAGTCGAGCAGTTGAAATTCAACCTATAAACCACACAATTATTTTCTAGTGAAATGGAAGCGTTGAGGTTATCGAATTGAAATTCCAAGATTACTACGCCACGCTTGGTGTGGAACGCACCGCATCTCAGGCTGAAATCAAGAAAGCCTATCGTAAGGCTGCGCAAAAATACCATCCGGACCGCAACAAGGAGGCGGGCGCCGAAGAAAAATTCAAGGAAATCAACGAAGCCTACGATGTACTCGGCGACGAAGAAAAACGCCAACGTTACGATACGCTGGGTTCAAACTATCGTGCGGGCGAGGAATTCCGCCCACCGCCGGGTTTTGACCCCAGTCAATTTGGCGGGCAGTACGGCGGCGCGGGTTTTTCGGATTTTTTCAGCAGTATTTTTGGTGGCGGTTACGATACGGGTACCACTTACGGCGGTCGTCGCACGCGCGCAGCCCGCGGACCTGATTTTGAAATGTCTCTGCCTCTGAGCGTTCAGGAAATGATCGAGGGTGGTAGCAAGTCGGTCACTATCGATCACCCTGAAACGGGGCGCAAAACGCTCAAGGTCACCATTCCCAAAGGCAGCACACCGGGCAAACGAATGCGTTTGAGTGGTCAGGGTGGCTCGGGCGCGAATGGCGGGCCGGCGGGCGATTTGTATCTTGTATTCCAACTGGAACCCAACAGTCCGTTTACGCTGGACGGCAATGATGTGCTGTACAACCTGCCGGTCACCCCGTGGGAAGCGGCGCTGGGTGAAAAGGTCACCGTGCCGACACCCACTGGCGGCAAGATCAGCATGACCATTCCGGCCGGCTCGCAGTCCGGTTCCCGCTTGCGGGTTCGCGGGCGCGGTCTGGCTGGCGGGGATTACTATGTCACCGTGATGATTCACACGCCGCCAGCCAAAACCAATGAAGCCCGAGACTTTTATACGGAAATGAAGGCCTCAATGCCGTTCAACCCCAGGGACTGAAACAAATGCCCGCCGACGGGCATTTCAAATCCCCACGCTTGGCGGACTAAACCCCATGCGGGCTGCCGGGCTTCCAAGCCTCGTCATAATCGGTCAAGACATCAAAGCAGACAGGCGAGGCGCTGGACTCCACCCATTCGATCAGATCGTATTCGTGCGTGTCCGGGGCGCACGCATCACCACTGCCACAGCCACCACACCCTTTATCACATACAGATGGCGTCACCGCGATTTGCCGAATGTGTCCGCGTTCGCGCCAGAATTCCAACAGGTGCAGAACGGCGCTGGGAGCGGCGTCAAAATGCAGCAGTACATCGCGCAGTGGCGCGGTGCCGCGGTACTTGAGGTACGCTTTAAGCCGGCTTGGGGTGAGTAAACGCGAGGAGTTCATGGCGCACACCTCCGATTTTGATTTAGTGAGGAACGTTTGCGCGCCGCTGCCCATTGCGCTTGAGGGCGACGATCACGGCGATCAGCGCCGCCAGTATCGCGACCAACCAAACCAGCGATTGCATGGGGTGTGCGCTGAAATTGGCGAACTGATAGAACAGTACCGCCAAACCATAGGCCAGGCCAATACCCCAGACAATCGAGAAAGCAGTCCACGCCCGGCTGCGGGTCTCGCGGTAAATCGCGGCCATCGTGTTCACACACGGAATATAGAGCAGAATAAAAATCAGGTAGGCAATCGCCGCCGAGGTGGTAAACAAGCTGCCCATGCGTGACAGCGTGGTGGCATCCAGATCTTGCTGTGCGGCCGCTTGCTGCAAGTTGCTTTGCTGGGCCTGCTCGACCTGGCCAAATCCCAGCGGGTCGAAAAAGCCTTTGGCAAACGCCTTGGCGTTGTCGGGAATCGTTTGCACCGCAGCGGCCAATCCACCCCAGAAATCGAAGGTTTGGGGCTTGGGTGCACTGGCCGCAGCCTTGGCGGCATCACCGGCATCCATCCGGGTATACACGCCGTTGAGCGTACCCATCACGATTTCCTTAACGACCACACCGGAGAGCAGGCCTACCGCGGCCGGCCAGTTTTCATCGGTAATCCCCATCGGGTGAAATACCGGCGTGATGGTTTTACCGATGCTACCCAGAATCGAATCACCCACCTCGCCTTCGCCCAGTGGCTTGCCGCTGGTGCTGAAGCTCGAAAGCAGCGTCACGATGACAGATGCCACGATAATCACCTTGCCCACGCGCAATATAAACACCGACAGCCGCTCCCAAGTTGTGAGCAACAAACCGCGCAGGGTAGGCACATGATAGGTCGGCAACTCCATGATAAACGGGGTCGCTTCGCCGCGCAGGGCGGTTTTTTTCAGCAGCAGCGCGGTGAGAATCGCCAGCACGATTCCCAGCACGTAGAGGCCGAACACGACTTGCCCGCCGTTTTCGCGAAAAAAAACGGCTACGAAGGCCATGTAGATCACCAGGCGCGCACTGCAGGACATGAACGGCTGCATGAGCGCGGAGATCAGGCGTTCACGCGGGTCTTCCAGTGTGCGCGTCGCCATTACGGCAGGCACGTTGCAGCCGAAGCCGACGATCATCGGCACGAAGGCCTTGCCCGGCAGGCCGATCTTGCGCATGAAGCGGTCCATCACGAAAGCCGCGCGCGCCATATAACCGGAATCTTCCAGCAAGGAGAGAAACAGGAACGTCATCCCGATCGGCGCGATGAAGGTGGATACCAACTGAATTGCGCCCCCAACCGATGTCGCGAGGAACGTGACGAGCCAATCGGGCGCATGCACCAGATGCAGCACATGGGCAAAACCGCTGACGAAAATGGTGTGTGTGGCCTGATCGAAGAAATCGAGAAAGATGCTGCCGCCATTGAAGCTCATCACGAACAGCAGATACATCATCAACAGAAAGATCGGGATGCCGAGAAAACGGTTGAGCACGATGGCATCGATGCGATCGGTGAGGGAACGGCGTAACTGCCCGCGCTGTGTCACGCTGGCGTGCGTCACCTGGTGAATGAAGGTGTACCGTGCATCGGCGATGAACACGTCGGCTTCTTCATCCAGATGGGCGCGAATCATTTCCTGAGCCGCTTCGACCTCGGCACGCAGGCTTTCGTCGATGGTCGCGAGGGTGAGCCGGTCGCTTTCCAGTAATTTGACACCCATCCAGCGCGGATCAATGTTCTGCGCGGCGGCCACCGGCTCGATCTTGGGTTTGAGGTCGTGCAGCGCGGTTTCGATCAGCGGCGGATATTCGATCTTGATGCCCGGCTCATCGGAACGGGACGCGCGCTCGATCAGGCGACGCTTGAGTTCATCCAAGCCTTGTTTCTTGGCTGCCGTAATCGGCACCACCGGGCAACCAATACGCTGTTCCATCGCTGCAAAATCAATATGAATACCGGCTTCCTCAGCCAGATCGAGCATATTCACCGCCAGGATCAGCGGTACGCGCATTTCCAGCAATTGCGTGGTGAGGTAGAGGTTGCGCTCCAGGTTGCTGGCATCGAGAATATTGATGATGACATCGGCCTCGCCGGAGAGGGCATATTCGCGGGCGATGGCTTCATCCAGAGAAGCGCTGGAAGCGGCGTCCAGCGAATAGGTGCCCGGCAAATCGACCAACTCGACCCGATCGGCCCCGACATCGAACGTGCCGATCTTGCGATCGACCGTCACGCCCGGCCAGTTGCCGACCTTCTGCCGCAAACCCGTCAGGGCGTTGAACAGTGTCGTTTTACCGCAGTTGGGATTGCCGATCAGACCGACGGTGAAAGTCGCCATATGTACTCACAAAGATGTCGGCGCGAAACGCGCCCTTAATGTCTGGAAGAAAATAAACAGGAGCGCAAACCCGAAAGTGAACGTCAGGACGCTTCGGTACGCTCGATTCGCAGCAATCGGGCCTCGTCCTTACGCAGCGTCAGCGCGGAGTTGCGTACCTTGAGCTGAATGGGATCACCCAAAGGGGCCAAGCGCGTAACAGTAAAACGGGTGCCGGGCGTCAAACCCATGGCCATCAGGCGGCGGCGGTAATCGGCATTGCCTGGCGCAAACCCTTTAACCACGCCACCATCGCCGGGCTTGAAATCCAGCAGCGTAACCGTGGGTTCCTCAATCATGACTGCGCGGTGACCATAATCTTGTGCACCATGCCCGCGCCCAAGGCGACTCGCGAACTGCCGATCCGCACGATCAGCGCGCCGCCTTCACGTTGTAGAATTTCCAGTTCGCTTCCGGCATGGATACCCATCCCTTCCAGACGCTTGGCCAGTGCCGGATGCTCGCCCGTCAAACCCACCACGCGCACGCGTGCACCGCGCGCAGCCAAACCAATGCCGAAACTGGCCGCAGGCGCATGGCTGTGGTGTGAGGATGTATGAGGCATCGCGGGGTTATCGCTCCGGGAAGACAACTGAGAGAGGGTCAACATGTTTAATCACCTCATTATACCGGGGGTTAGGAACAAACCTAATTAAGCAAACTGTAATGATGAGCAGGACTGTAGCATGCAAAACCAAATGAGAACAATAGTCATTTACGTAATGTGCCGAAAAAATCATTCAGCTCCAGCCCTCCATCGCATCAAGGACGCTCCATTACCTTCGCGGCACGCCCGGCATCTATGCAGGGCGATGCGCTACACAAGTATTCAACAAACTGTTAAGTTCTGCGGGATGATGTCGCCTCGAAAACCCCATGAACAGGGGCTTAACAACACCCGGCATTGTTCCGCAATAACCCACTGCACGATACACAAAACATGACTCGCCCGATCCATCTTCCCTTCACCCTTGCCGACATCACCGACTATTTTGGCGCGCATGAAATAAAAAAAGCCCAGCCTTACATCCGTAATGCCGTTCGGCTACTGCACGTGGAAAATAGCTATATCAACGCGGAAGTGCAGGGCACAGCCAGAACCCCGTACGATGTTCATATCAATTTTTATCATGATACGGGCGACAAGGTGTTCTTCGACGCGGAATGCAGTTGTCCTGTCGGCTACCAATGCAAGCACGCCGCCGCTACGCTCATCGCTGCGTTGAATTATCAGCACCCTATTCCGGGCGTGCCCCCGGAAACGCTGGCATGGCTGGATCAATGGCAGCAAAGCACGACCAATGCAGCCAGAGCCATGAAGGAAGTGCTGGTTTACCTGCTTAGACCGCCCTCTGGCAGAGAACTGCTTGCAAAGGTATATCTGTACAAAGTGCGGGTGGGCAAGGATGGGCTGATTCTGGAGTCCGCGAACGCCTGGTACAACATTGATGGCGCGCTGCGCAAACCGCCTCGTTTCGTCCAGCAAGCCGACCTCACTATTCTTCACCTCATTAACCACCAGCCCTTCGGTTTTGGTTACAGCGGCTTCTCGCTGGAAAACGACCTGGGCGAGATGGCGCTCGATTTAATGCGCGACACCGGGCGGCTGTATATCGAGGAAAGCCATACGCCACTAAAACGTGGAGCAGATCGTGCAGCGCGCCTGCAATGGCGCCGGGAGGGAAGCACCCTGCGCCCTGAACTCTTGGTCGAACCCGCAGCAAAACTGTTCGCGCTATCGGCATTCTGGTATCTGGATGCGCGCACCGGCGAGCTGGGGCGTGTGAAC
>NZ_JAQTTX010000011.1 GCF_028710545.1 Halothiobacillus sp.
GCTCAAGAAACAACTCCTTGCGCGTCTTTTTCTTCTTCGACGCAAAGCTCAGCGAGGCAAAACTTGTCTGTTTCATCGATCCGGCACCTAACACGATGGTTTCACGCTAGTTTATCTGATTTGGGGGGATTCAATCAGAGGTTCCTTAGGGAACCTCTGATTGAATCCTTCGTGGCCGAGACGGACTTTTGAGGGATGAGTCGCAAGGCGCGGCGCGAAACGAATGGTTATTCCATTCGTGAGCGGCGCAACACAGCGGGCTTACGCCAGCTCCGCGTAAAATCGCCCTCAAAAGCCCGTCCCATGCGGGTTGCCGCCCAAAAGCCGCAACACTTCGTTATCGGCCTTGGCATCGTAGCGTAAACTACGACCTGCGGCCTCTGCCTCGTTTTGCGGCTTTTGGATCAGCAACTCGGCTCACGAGGGATTCAATCAGAGGTTCCTTAGGGGGCGGCAAGCGCTCACAGGGCGCTTGGAGCGGTGCTGTTTTGCAATGACGAAAACAGAATCCAGACACTCACAGCCAGCCTATGGCATTGGATCAGTCTGCTCAGACACGTTTCGGGTCAAGCCTGTGATTCCAACTGCTCTAATAAACGAACCACTTCATCGGACAAGCGATCGAGCTGGGGCAACAACGCTTCTGCCTCGGCGTGCTTGCTGGCACGTTTGAGTTCAATAATGCGCTTGATGGTGGCGTGCAGATCGTTATGCGGTTTTTCCAGTGCGGTCATGGCGGGGATTTGGCCGAACTTTGCCAGCCCATCAGCGTAATACCACTTGCCCAGGTTGCATTGATGTGCGTCGGTTGCCGCAGCACCACTGATGATCGATTCATTGCCATCCAAATAGGAGCGAATCTTTGATTTCCAGGCAAGATGAGCTGCTTTCATCGCAGTTAAATTCACACCTTTTTGGATGTGAAAGGATTGGAGCAATGCTGCCAATTGCACAGAGATTTCGGCAGTCTGCACACCCAGACTTGCATTTTCATGACTCAAGGCCGTTGCCTGCTCGGTCTGGCGGCTGATCGTATGAATATTGCGGTTCATTTCCTCCGCGACCATGCTTTGCTCTTCCGTGGCGGTGGCGATCTGGGTGGACATGTCTCCAATCTGGGTAATTGCGCCGGCAATCTGTCCGAGGGCCATCTCCGTGGCGGCTGCCTGCTCTTTGACGGAATCCATCTGCTGATGTCCGGCATGGACCACATGAACGGTGGATTCAATCCCGCCACGCAGCTTCTCGATCATGTCGCGGATATCGATGGTGGATGCCTGCGTTTTCGCAGCCAATGCGCGCACTTCGTCGGCGACCACCGCAAAGCCACGCCCATGCTCACCGGCCCGGGCGGCTTCAATAGCGGCATTCAATGCCAACAGGTTGGTTTGATCGGCAATACCGCTGATGAGTTTCACGACATTTTCAATCGCGGTGCCTTGTTCCTTGAGTGCCTCAATGGATCGGGCCGCGTTATCCAGTTGACCGGCCAGGGCGGTGATGGCCTGGTGCGTGCGGTTGATCTGGCTCTGGCCCTCGTCGGCCTCCTGATGCGCCTGACTGACCGCTTCAGCCGTGTTGGCCGCATTGCGCGCCACGTCCTGCACGGTGGCCGTCATTTCATTCATGGCAGAGGCCACCATGTCGGTCTGTTCCGATTGCTTGGTGAGGCCATGCACGGACTGGCTGCTGCTGTCCGACAGGTTGCTGGCCACTACGGAAAGCTTGTCACCCGTTTCCATGAAAAGGCCAATCAGGGTAAGCAGCCGCGCTTGTAGCGCTCTGGTGGCTTCACTGATCTGACCAATCTCATTGCTGCCCGTTGAATCGATGTGCGAGCGCAGATTGCCTGTTGTCAATTCATGCAGAGTGGCATTGATTTTTTCGACGGGTTTTAAAATGGCGACAATCAAGCTGTACCAAGCCACAGGCAAAACGATATCAAAGATGCCGATGCTCCATTCGAACCAGGCAGGGTGAAAGCCCTTCAAACGAGCGATCAATGCACCGACTTGAATCAGCGTGAACACAATCACCACCCAGAACATCGTGCGGCGGATCGGCCAATCCTGCAGGCGCCGACGTGTCCTGGGCACCTTGACGCTCTGATCGCGATTCATCTTGGCATACAGCACCTCGGCAGCCTTGATTTCCTCCGCCGTCGGTTTGGTACGCACCGACTGATAGCCGATAATCCGCTCACCATCGAAAATCGGCGTGACATAGGCTTTGACCCAATAATAGTCACCATTCTTCGCCCTGTTCTTGACCAGGTGATTCCATGACTTTCCTGCTTTGATCGTATCCCACAGATCCTTGAACGCAGCTACCGGCATATCGGGGTGGCGCACAATGTTGTGACTGGCGCCCACCAACTCGGCTGCACTGAAGCCCGAAATTTTCACGAAATCATGGTTGGCGTAGGTGATCACCCCTTTCATATCGGTGGTGGTAACCAGATAGGTATCTTCTGGAAAGTCGATATTACGCTGGGTAACGGGCTGGTTATTCTTCATGTGACATCCTGATGATCGGAATTAAATTACGCTATTTTTGCGTAATTATCGGTCGCGAACTTGAAAACTTAATCCGCAGAGAGATTTATTTTGACAGGGCCCGGATATATTTAATCAGGGCGGTTTGAATGAAACCTCGGGAAATCAACATCGTTGCAGGGCGCAACGATGGAACACCATGCGTTTTCCCAAGAGCTGGATACAGGGATGCATCCGGCCGCAACGGACTTACGTCATTTCAATCGCTTAAGCGATTGCCTTGAGGGCCGCACCCGCCATGGCGGGCTTCAGTCACGGCTGGCCGAAGGGCAAGAAAAGAGGATACCCAGCACAGCATCTCATGCCTTCAAGGCTTTCGCGTGATAGGCCAAATGTTCACCAATGAAGCTGGCGATGAAATGATAGCTGTGGTCGTACCCTGGCTGCATACGCAGGGTGATGTTGCCGCCGCGCGCTGCATAGGCGGTCTGCAAGTCTTGAGGAAAGAGTTGCTCTGCCAGAAATTCATCATCCGTACCCTGGTCAATCAAAAGGGGTATGAGTGTGCTTCCAGACTTGACGAGTTCGGTTGCATCATAGGCTGTCCACGTTTGGCGGTCATCGCCGAGATAGGCGCCAAAGCAGCCCTCGCCCCAGGGCGCGATGCTTGGGTGGCAAATCGGGGCAAAGGCTGAAACAGAGCGATAAGCGCCTTTTTCTTTCAATGCGCAGATAAGCGCGCCATGGCCGCCCATCGAGTGTCCGCTGATGGACTTGATGCCCGGTAAAAGGGGAAAGTTGGCTTCGACCAGTGCAGGCAGTTCCGCGGTGACATAGTCATACATCTGATAATGCGTTGACCAAGGAGCCTGAGTAGCGTTGACGTAAAACCCGGCGCCTTTTCCAAGATCGTATCGATCCGGTTTATCGGGGACATCTTCACCTCGAGGACTGGTGTCGGGAAATACCAAGGCTATGCCAAGTTCGGCAGCGTAGCGTTGGGCGCCGGCCTTGGTGCGCGCGTTATCATCGGTACAGGTGAGCCCGGATAGCCAATACACGGTTGGCACTTTTTCTGTGGCTGCAGCAGGGGGCAGATAGACAGAAAAGGTCATGGTGCATTGACAGACCACCGATTCATGCTGGTAGCGATTTAACCAGCCGCCCGATTCCTTGATCCGTTCAATTAGTTTCATACCGTACTCACCCATCAAAAAATGATTACGGAGCGAATGCTTTCGCCACTATGCATCAAATCAAAGGCCCGGTTGATGTCCTCAAGCGGCATGGTGTGTGTCACCATCGAATCCAGCTCGATTTCGCCACTCATGTAGCGTTCCACGTAGCCGGGCAGCTCGGTTCGACCTTTGACACCACCGAAGGCGCTGCCTTTCCATGTTCGGCCCGTGACTAATTGAAACGGGCGGGTATGAATCTCCTGACCGGCACCGGCGACGCCAATGACCGTGGAAACGCCCCAGCCCATATGGGTGCATTCCAGCGCTTCGCGCATCACGTGAACATTGCCGATGCACTCGAATGAGTAATCCACGCCACCCTTGGTCATTTCGACGATGGCTTCGGTAACCGTGCCGCTAAGTTCCTTGGGATTGATGAAATCGGTGGCACCAAGCGCTTTGGCCATAGCCCATTTCGACGGGTTGATGTCTACGGCAATAATTCGTTTGGCTTTGGCCATGACAGCGCCCTGGATACAGGACAGACCAATGCCGCCCAAGCCAAATACCGCTACGGTCGAACCCGGCTCGACTTTAGCGGTGTTGAGCACGGCACCGATACCGGTGGTGACACCACAGCCCAGTAGGCAAACTTTGTCGAGTGGTGCGGCTTTGTTGATCTTGGCCAGGGCGATTTCTGGTACCACGGTGTATTCGGAAAATGTGGAGCAGCCCATGTAGTGATAAATGGGTTTGCCGTTCATTGAAAAGCGTCGCGTCTTGTCTGGCATAAAACCGGTCCAGACAGTCGAGGCGATCGATTGGCACAGATTCGTCTTGGTGGAGTGACAGTATTCGCACACCCCGCATTCAGGGATGTAAAGAGGGATCACGTGATCGCCAGGCTTCAGACCCGTTACTCCGGGGCCGCATTCTACAACCTCGCAACCGCCCTCGTGACCGAGTACAACCGGGAACACGCCTTCCGGATCATCCCCTGAGAGGGTAAAAGCATCGGTATGGCAAACACCAGAGGCAATGACTTTGAGCAGCACCTCGCCTTCTTTGGGGCCTTCGACATCAATCATCTCGATGGAAAGGGGGGAATTGGCCTTCCAAGCGACGGCGGCTTTGGATTTCATCTTTAAATTACCTATACCAAGCAGAGGGGGTTGTCACTATTCATTCGCATGCGAACAAATTGCCGCCTAAGCTTAATTGGCTTGTACTGATTATTCAATGACGATTAGTGGGCACCTCGAAAAACCGTCACGGGCTGACGCCAGCTCCGCGTAAACGAGCACGCGACGCCGCATGATCAGTGAAATCACGCTGCTCCGGCAAGGCACGTATATCTACTGCCAACACATCACCCGGAGGATCTGGAATCAGAGTACCGCTTGCACCGGCTGATACAAAAACTTCTGAAACCCACTGAACATCTGGCCGATTTCATCCGGCTTGCCGAGGTCGGCGATGGCATCGTTGATGGAGTCGTGGTATTTCAGACGCAGTAGCGGGGTGAGTTTGGTTTTGTCCAATTCCTCCACCCCGACGCTGACGTAATGCGAGAGCACGAAATCCAGAAACACTTGCTGCTTGCTGTTGAAGTGGCTGCTGATGAGCGCCATGGCCCGATCCGCGCGTTCTTCGCGGCTCAGCGGTGTTTGCGCGTAGGCCACATAAGCCAGCACATCGAACAGATCACTCTTTTGTGCATCGATAATCTGTTGCATTTCCCGCAGTTGATCCGTACCGAAGCCTCTTTCGGCCAAACCATCGAGCAAGCGTTTGCGGGTTTCGGGATCGCTCCACAGGGCGCGTAATTCGTCTTCGTCCTTGAAAAACTCCGGCAGGCGACCAAACAGCGATTCCATGAACTGCTGGGCCGACATCGGCGTGCCATCCGGGTGCCAGAAGCTCGTGCTCATCATGTGCTGGATGGTGCGGGCTTTGCCGTCCGAAAGCTGTACCTTCACCTTTGGTTTGCGCTCGTAAGACGAACCGGGTTCACGCACGCCATCGGGCGGGGTTGGTTCGCCCGGTGGTTTGGGTGGGCGGGGTTCGGTCGGTTCCGGTTCCAGCGGCTCGCCGTCCCATTCGGGGTCATTGAAGTGATGGTGCGCTTTGACGAAATCATAAATGGTGAAGTAATCCTTGCCGTCATACAGCCGCGTACCGCGCCCGATAATCTGTTTGAACTCGATCATTGAGTTGACGGGGCGCATCAGCACGATATTGCGCACATTGCGGGCATCCACACCTGTCGAGAGCTTTTGCGATGTCGTCAGGATCGTCGGAATGGATTTCTCGTTGTCCTGAAAATCACGCAGATATTGCTCACCCAAAGCGCCATCATTGGCGGTCACGCGTTGGCAGTAATCGGGGTCGCTGCTGGTTTTGATCTGGTTGATCAGGTCACGCACGGCCAGGGCGTGTTCCTGGGTGGCACAGAACACGATGGTTTTTTCACGCTGGTCGATTTGCGCCATGAAGATCTCAACCCGCTTTTTCTCGCGTTCCTTGATCTCAATGATCTTGTTGAAGTCGGCCTCTTCGTAGCGCTTGCCCGCTTCAATCTCGCCTTCCACCAGCGTGTCATCGGGCGTGTACACGTACTCATCGAGCGTGGTGGCGATCTGCTTCACCCGAAATGGGGTCAAAAAGCCATCGTTGATGCCGTCCTTCAATGAATACACAAACACCGGCTCACCGAAGTATTTGTAGGTATCCACGTTGTCCTTTCGCTTGGGCGTAGCGGTCAGGCCAAGCTGCACGGCAGGCGCGAAATATTCCAGAATGCCGCGCCAGTTGCTTTCATCATTCGCGCCACCGCGATGGCACTCGTCGATAATGATGCAATCGAAAAAATCCGGCGGGTAATCGCCAAAGTATGGTGCAGGCTTTCCTTCGGCATCCTGCCCGCTCATGAATGTCTGGAAAATCGTGAAAAACAGACTGCCGTTTTTCGGCACCCTTCCCTGCTTGCGAATATCGGCAGGGTCAATCCGCACCAACGCATCTTCCGGAAAAGCCGAAAAGGCATTGAACGCCTGATTGGCGAGAATGTTGCGATCAGCCAGGAACAGAATGCGTGGGCGGCGGCTCGGCTCCGCTTCACGCTGCCAATCACGCAGATTCCAACGGCTATGAAACAGCTTCCATGCCAGTTGAAAGGCAATAAAGGTTTTGCCTGTGCCGGTTGCCAAGGTGAGCAAAATGCGCGATTGATGATTGGCGATGGCCGACAGCACGCGCTCGATGGCGATGTCTTGATAATACCGGCTTTGGAAATAGCCGCCCCGATCCTCGAACGGCACCGCCGCGAAGCGATCACGCCAAGCATTTTGGGTGGCAAAAGTCCGCGCCCATAACTCATCAGGGGATGGAAAATTTGCGAGCTCGGCTTCGGCACCGGATTTCATATCGACGCCATAAATGCCCTGACCATTGGTCGAATACGCAAAACGGATGGCAAGTTTGCCGGAGTAATCCTTGGCTTGGCCCACGCCCTCGGTCAGTGGTTTATTCCACGCCTTGGCCTCGACCACGGCTAACTTGGTATTGCGGTATTCCAGCACATAATCGGCCGTCAACGCCTTGCCGCGTTTACCCGCGCCTTCGATGCGCCCCAAGGTAATCGGATATTCCCGCCGAACGCGCGAACCGGCCACTACACCCCATCCGGCAGCAGCCAAGGCAGGGTCTATATGTTCGGCGCGGGTTTCGGCTTCGTTCACCGGATCAGCCTCCTTGCATGCAGATTCGGTGTTAGCGGGGCGTTAGATCACGCCCAGAGGGGGTTTGCTTTGATCAGCTTGCGCCTGAACCTTGCGGTGGGCAGCTTCTTTGATAACCTGTTGCTGGCGTTCGGTGGCTTCTTTGAGCACACCGGCATAAACACGCTTCTTCTGCTCGGAAGAAGCATTACGAATAAAGTCCGAAAATGGCGTTGACTCTACCGGGTGCGATTTTTTCAGGAAACTCAGCATAGTATTCAGCTCTTATCTAGCACTTGGAGATGCCTAAAAGGCGCTCAAGGGAGGAAACATCGTATTTTTCGGGAATATGGTTGTCAACGTTATCCACATTGTCTTTGTAGACGCGCGTCGATCCATCAATGTTCTTGAACAATAGGTCAACTCGAATTTTTTTACCATAAATTTGTTTGAGATGATTAACCACTTGCCGGGAAGAAAAATACTGCTCAATAAAAGTCTCTGGCAAAATGCGTCGGCCTTCCATCGCTTCTCGTGCCTGCACAAACACCCATGCTTGGGCGGGATCTTGATACACATACAGAATCTGTACGAGACGAAGTTTACCCAAGGCCCTCTGAATGTTTTTATCCGCCACCTTGAAGCTCGATAGCGTGCCATCCAGAAGGAAGCTCTGCTCTTTTTTGAACGCCTCATCAAGAATACGATCCACCACGCGAGCCACCGCTTTCTGAAATAACCAAGCATTACCGCCGGTGTAGGCGGGAAACTCGTGGCGCAGTTCATCGGGATCAATGCGTAGAATCTTGAAACCATCATTGGCTTCGAAGGCGCTAAGTAGTGCTTGTGATGTTTCTGTTTTGCCCGCCCCCGGCGAACCAGCCATAAACACCGATACGGGATTGGCCTCGGGGGGATGTAAATCAAGATCGGTCAGTTTTTTTGCAATCTCCGCACGATGCTGCTTGGCATAAGCAATGGCCTCATTTTCAATTCGCTGCTCTTCGTCTGAATTGACCATGTCCGCCCCTATAATTGTCCACTGAAAGCTTGGTGCAGCAGGGATTTTTTCAGCTCGTCGAGGGCAGCGAGTTTTTGTTGGTAGAGGGATTCGAGGCGTTGGGTTTTGCCCGCCAAGCCTTCTAGCTGCCGGACAATTTTTTTCTGATTTTCTTGAGATTCAGGGAATGAAATCTTAAGCGGAGCAATGTCGTAGTTATTGATTTGTGGAATTGATGAGCCGCTTCCAATCAGCCGCATATCAATATTCAAGAAATAGAAATAAAGCAAACCTGGGTGCATGTTGCTTGGCGGTATGACTCCCATGATGTTTAAGTCTGCGCAGATAGGCAGAGCAGTCAATCTCTTCTTGTTTGTCAGAATTGCTCCGCCCCGTTTCGGGAATATAGTCGTGCCCGTTGGGAAAACTGCATTCTTGCCTATGTCGGCCATATTCAAATATCGTGACGAAGCAACGATTTCGGTATCGTTCCCGGTATACGTCATGTCGGACACTTTTACATAGGGTATTTCACCCTCTGACTTTTCAAGTGACACGCAGAGCGACGTTCCGCTTCTCAGTGTGCAAATATCCCCGATGCTTGCCTCGACCCACCCCTCACCCCGCTGCGTGAACACGGATTGCAGGTGGCTTTCAAACAAGGCGCGGGCGTTCTGGCGGTTCAGTTCGGCATTGGCGCGGGCTTTGGCGATGCCGTCGAAGGCTTCGTCGAGGATGGCGACAATGCGGCGTTGTTCGGCTTTGCCGGGATACTTAATCTCCAATTCTTTGAGCAGCTTGTAATGCCGCGCATACCCAAGTGAATCAAGTTTGGCAGTCTGCAACTGGTAATAGAAGAACTTTGGAACCAGAAATTCTCTCGGCAGCAACAACTTGACGCCGTCCGCGCCAAGGACAAAGTCAAAGTCGATGTACTTTAGAACCTTGGTGTGATCCCCAAAGATTACTAGCGGAGTTTCAACCCGGAACACATCATCCGCGCCGTCCCAATAGCCGTTGATGAAGGCGTCCTCTTGCGACACCACCGGGAATGCCCCTGCATCCAAAAATTCCTTGCGCTGAATTTTGGTCGTATAGGTGACCTTTTCAATACAGTCCTCGAAAGACCTCGTGTGCCACCCAGCCTTCATAACAACGCCCGAATCTTCGCCAGCACTTCCGCACTTTCCGCATCCAGCGCGGCAATTTCGTCCATGATGTCCTGCGGGCTGCGGTGGATAATTTCTTCATGGCCATTCGGGTTCTTGACCGAAAGATCATACGAGGCGTTGTCGAGAGTCGTGGCATCCACGCGCCAGCTCTTGGGCGAATCGGCAAAGGTTTTTTGCAGTTCGATAAATTCAGCCAAATCGGCATCGTTGAGCGGGTTGGTTTTACCCATGTTGCGGCCGGGGTCGAGCTGGTAGTACCAAACTTTGCGGGTCGGCGCGCCTTTCTCGAAAAACAGCACCACGGTTTTAACGCCTGCGCCCAAAAACGTGCCGCCGGGCATATCGAGCACGGTGTGCAGGTTGCAGGATTCGAGCAGCAGTTTGCGCAAGGAAACCGAGGCGTTGTCGGTGTTGCTCAAAAAGGTGTTTTTAATCACCACCGCCGCGCGGCCACCAGCCTTGAGCAGCTTGATAAAGTGTTGCAGGAACAAAAAGGCGGTTTCGCCGGTACGGATGGGGAAGTTTTGTTGCACTTCCTTGCGCTCTTTGCCGCCAAAGGGCGGGTTGGCGAGGATGACATCGAAGCGGTCTTTGTCCTGCACGTCGGCGAGGTTTTCGGCCAGGGTGTTGGTGTGCACGATGTTCGGCGCTTCGATGCCATGCAGGATCATGTTCATGATGGCAATCACATAGGCCAGCGATTTCTTTTCCTTGCCGTAAAAAGTGCGCTCTTGCAGGGTTTTGATGTCGGCAGTCGTGAGGTTCGGCTGGCTTTTGAGGTAGTCGAAGGCTTCACACAAAAAGCCTGCACTGCCCACGGCGCCATCGTAAATGCGCTCGCCGATTTGCGGGGCGACCACGCGCACCATGGCGCGGATCAACGGGCGCGGGGTGTAATATTCGCCGCCGTTGCGCCCGGCATTGCCCATGTTTTTGATTTTGGCTTCGTAGAGGTGTGAGAGTTCGTGCTTTTCGATTTGTGAGCCGAAGCGCAGTTCGTCGATATGGTCGATGATTTCCCGCAGGTTGTAGCCGCTGTGAATCTTGTTTTTGATTTCGCCGAAGATCTCGCCGATTTTGTATTCGAGGGTATTCGGCCCCGCCGCGCGTTGCTTGAAGCCTTGCAGGTAGGGGAACAGTTTGCGATCCACAAAATCACGCAGGTCATCGCCCGTCATCGCGGCATTGTGGTCAACCACGCCGTTGGCATCTTTCGGCGCGGCCCAGGCATCCCATCGGTAAGCTTCATCCAGTATCGGGGTGTAGGTTTTGCCTTCAAGCTGGGCTTCAATCGCCTTATCCCGTTCAAGGCTATCGAGATATTTCAGGAACAATAACCACGAGGTTTGCTCGGTGTAATCGAGCTCGGTAGTACAACCGGCTTCTTTCCAGAGCACGTTGTCGATATTGCGAAAGGCTTGTTCAAACATGGCTTATGGGTTTTGTGTGGCGAAAACAGCTTGCATGATAGCCCAAGGGCTGGAAAACCTGTCCTCACCCACTCAATAGCGTGAATGAAACAGCAATTTCTGCCGGTTGGGCGAATGTTTCCTAAGAAAAGGCAAATGGGTACGCGACTGGGTACGCGAAAGCTAAAAAACAAAAAACCGCCTTTCGGCGGTTAATGAAAATTTTAGATTTAATTGGTCGGGATGAGAGGATTTGAACCTCCTACCACCTACACCCCATACAGGGGATTGGTGATTTCATACAATCCAATAGCGTCTCTTTGATTTTATAACACTTTGTAATTAAAGCGTTTGTAATATCACAAGGTCTCACTTAGAATCTCTCTGTCGCACGCCAAGTGTAACTCAAAGTGTAACTCATGCTATGAGACAAATCATGATCAAGGGGTGACCATGCTGAACGTAAAACAGATCGAAAACGCAAAGCACACTTGCAAAGGAGCATTCACCACCCTGTCGGATGGCAAGGGCTTAGAATTGCGAGTCAAAGCAAATGGAAACAAAGTTTGGTATCTGCGTTATCAACTGAACGGGAAACGTCGAGTGCCCAGCATCGGGGACTACCCTGCCCTATCACTGAAGGATGCCCGTGAAAAGGCGGAAGATATGCGCCGACTATTGCGCTCGGGAATTGATCCTGTCGAGCAGGCAAAAGTCGATGCTGAATCACGACAGAAAGAAGAAGAAAAACGCCAAGCTCAAGATTTAACCCAACAGCGAGAAATGGATAATCGGCGCACACTTTCCTCAGCGATTAATCGTTGGGCGGAATTGGAATTATCCAAGCGCAAGGATAAGGGAGCCGAACCCATGCGCGCCATTCGCAAGGACATATTAACTACGCTAGGGAATCGTGATTTGTTGACAATTACACGGGGCGACATCCTCGACGCACTCGACACAGTGATCAATCGTGGCGCGCGGCGCATGGCGAATCGAACGTTCAGCGATATGAAGCAATTTTTTCGTTGGGCGGTTGAGCGCGAATGGATTGCCGTGAATCCCTTACATGGAATCAGCAAAGATCGTGTAGGAGGCTCGGAAAGTGACCGAGACCGTTATTTAACCAATGCCGAAATCATCGAGTTACGTGACAAACTGCCTTCAGCAAATTTAGAGCCCCAAGTTGAGGCGATTATCTGGATTATGCTCTCAACCATGTGCAGGGTGGGTGAAGTGATTCAGGCGCGATGGGCACACATTGATCTGCAGTCCGGTGAGTGGATCATTCCAGCCAGTTCAGCTAAAAACAATCAAGCGCACCTTGTCTACCTGTCCGACTTTGCTCGTCAACAGTTTATGATCTTGCGTGAACTGAGCGGTTGGAGCGGGTGGGTCATGCCCTCGCCAAAATTTGCAGATAAACATGTCTGTTTAAAATCCATCACTCGTCAGGTACGTGACCGACAACGAGACACACCGCTGAGCCACCGCAGCAAAGCGACAGGCACATTGGTACTAAGCGGGGGAACTTGGAGACCCCATGATCTCCGGCGCACTGGCGCGACCATCATGGCCGAGCTTGGCATCCTTTCTGAAATCATTGAGCGGTGCCTAAACCATGAAGAACCCAATCGCATGAAACGGGTATATCAGCGACACGAATACAGAACTGAGCGGCGCGAAGCATGGCATCGACTGGGTGAACGATTGGAAGAAATCATCACTGGAAAAGCGCGGAAAATAATCAATATTCTGGAGGCTGTCAGATAATCCAACCCCCAAAGATGAGCACCTATTTAGCAAAACCTACCGGTATTGACCTCAGCCACTTATGAAACGGTTTGTAGAGCAGCATCGGGACATATTCCTGTATCGAATCTCGTGTCTCACACTTTACCTGCTTGCCCGAGAGGTTTTCAGTTTTTTCTACAACTTCAACACTGGAATTAAGGTACGCGTCTAAGAAGCGCCCCATCTGAGCAGCGGCACCTTGAATGACTTGTTCTGCAATTTAAGCCATTATGGCTTTTCTCCCCCTATCCTGAATCTGGTTGCTTACTGACCAAAGGTGGTTATCGTTTTGCACCGTATCACCGCACGATTATAGTTTAATGGACTCATTCTAGAGCACACGATAAACTTTCCGCAGTAGCCCGCACCAACCTTCGCTAACCCGAATGAGCACCCACAGGATGTCGAACGAGCAGCTTGCAGAACTCACCCAGCCACAGCGCGACCGCCTAGCGTTCGTGGAGTTGCGCGTGAGATTCATCGGGGAGATACGCCGTCAGGACTTGGTCACGCGGTTTGGCATCCAATCCGCTGCCGCATCCAGGGATCTGGCGCTGTACAAGGAGTTGGCCCCCGGCAACATTGACTACGACTCCAAGGCCAAGACCTACGTCATAGGTCCGGACTTTCGACCAGTCTTCGACTTCCCACCGGAGCGGGTGCTGTCGTGGCTGACCCAGGGCTTTGGCGATGGTGAGCCGATGCGGCTCAAGGCTTGGGTGGCCAGCGAGAGTCCGTCACGGCTCACGCATCCTGATCTGGATGTGCTGGCGAGCGTGACCCGGGCAATCCACCAGGAATGTCCGCTCGGCATCGAGTACCACTCCATCTCCAGTGGCCGCACGCAGCGGGAGATCGTCCCGTTCGCGCTGATCGACAACGGTCTCCGTTGGCACGTCCGCGCCTTCGACCGGAAGTCCCAAGAGTTTCGGGATTTCGTCATCACCCGTATCAAGCGCCCGGTCCTTATGAGGGATGCAGATGTGCAGCCCCATGAGCGCAGTGATCAGGACATCCAATGGACCCGGATCGTGGAGTTGGAGATAGTGCCGCACCCGGACCAGCCCCGCTCTGAAATTACGGAGATGGATTACGGCATGGTTCGCGGTGCACTGCGGATAAAGCTGCGTGCTGCCACCGCCGGATACATCTTGCGACAGTGGAGTGTGGACTGCTCTCCGGACCACAGTCTGCGCGGTTATGAATTCAGGCTCTGGATGAAAGATCACCTGGCGCTGTACGGCGTCAAAAACGCTGTGTTGGCACCGGGGTACCGCTCGCCCGACCAAAACAAGGGAGAGCAATAACGTGGCCTACGACCCAAAACGCGCGCTGGAGCTTCTCCGCATCGGCTCCGGACGCGCCGATGCCACTTTCCGCGACGGCCAAGAAGATGCCATTCGTCACATCGTCGACGGCAAAGGCCGCTTGCTGGTCGTGCAGAAGACTGGGTGGGGTAAGAGCTTTGTCTACTTCATCGCGACCAAGTTGCTGCGGGAAACTGGAGCCGGCCCTGCATTATTGATCTCGCCGCTGCTGGCGCTGATGCGAAACCAGATCGCAGCGGCAGAGCGGATGGGGGTTCGCGCCGCCACCATCAACTCCGATAACCAGGATGAATGGAAATCGGTTGAAGCCAAGCTCCGTCGAAACGAAGTGGACATTCTGCTGATAGCACCAGAAAAACTGGGTAACGACTGGTTTAACACAGAGGTTCTGGCTGGTATCGCAGGCCAGATTTCGCTGATGGTTATCGATGAGGCCCATTGCATTTCCGATTGGGGGCACGACTTCCGTCCTCACTACCGACTGCTGGAACGTATCGCCAGAACGCTTCCAGCCAATCTGCGCCTGCTGGCCACAACGGCAACAGCAAACGATCGGGTTATGGAGGACCTTGTGGCTGTGCTCGGCCCCAATATGAATGTGCTGCGTGGTGACCTGAATCGAGGTTCTCTGACGCTGCAAACGATGCGTTTACCCAGTCAGGCTGTCCGTCTGGCATGGATCGCGCAGCAACTCAGTTCACTTCCAGGGCACGGCATCATTTACACACTCACTATCCGAGATGCCAATCAACTGGCGGATTGGCTCAAGGTCCGGGGCTTTGCTGTAGAGGCCTATACAGGTAAGACAGGTGACCGGCGTGAGGAGCTAGAGCAGGCTCTGCAGGAGAACAAGGTTAAGGCACTTGTAGCGACCACCGCATTGGGTATGGGCTACGACAAGCCGGACCTGGCATTCGTTATCCATTTTCAGATGCCCGGCTCAGTTGTCGCCTATTACCAGCAAGTAGGGCGCGCAGGAAGAGCGCTGGAATCTGCATATGGCGTGCTCTTGAGCGGAGATGAAGAAGAAGGAATTACCGACTGGTTTATCCGTAGCGCGTTCCCAACTCGCCAAGAGGTAGACGATGTCCTGGGAGCTCTTAATGAGGCACCGGAAGGACTTTCAATACCTGACCTCATGACCTGCGTGAACATGAGCAAAGGCCGCATCGAGAAGACTATCACGGCACTCTCTCTCGAATCTCCAGCGCCGATCGCCAAGCAAGGTACGAAGTGGCAGCTTACTGCAGCCAAGCTAGGAGACGGATTCTGGGCGCGAGCAGACCGGCTCACCAAATTGAGGCGTGCCGAACTCCAGCAAATGCAGGAATACGTCTCTCTGCCTTTCGGGCAGCACATGGGCTTTCTGATTGATGCGCTTGATGGCGATTCAAGCACTGTCAGCCCACCGTCGTTGCCGCCACTTTCAGAAGACGTAGATCAGTTGCTGGTTCGGGAAGCCGAGGAATTTCTTTGTCGCACAAGTCTGCCCATCGAACCTCGCAAAAAATGGCCCGTGGGGGGAATGCCGCAGTACGGAATTCACACCGCATCCACCATTCCCTATCAAGCGCAGCAAGGCAAGGCCCTCTGCGTCTGGGGCGATGCCGGTTGGGGTGGCTTGGTTCGACAGGGCAAATACCACGACGGCCACTTTTCCGATGACCTCGTTGCTGCGTGCGTGAAGATGATTCAGGAGTGGAATCCGCAACCGGGCCCGACCTGGGTGACCTGCGTTCCTTCGCTCCGGCATCCCGAATTGGTGCCGAATTTCGCGCAACGCTTGGCTGCTGCGCTGGGTCTGCCATTTCATATGGTCATCGCAAAAACAGACGCAAGGCCCGAACAGAAAACGATGGCAAACAGTACGCAACAGGCGCGCAACATTGATGGTTCGCTCGCACTCAACGGCCAGCCCATTCCTCCCGGCCCGGTCCTCCTGGTTGATGACATGGTCGACTCGCGCTGGACGCTGACGGTGTCTGCATGGCTGCTGCGCAAAAGCGGTAGCGGTGCGGTTTGGCCGATGGCCCTTTCACAGACGGGGCACGACGAATGACGCCAGTCCTTTCACCCAACACCCAGGCGATCCTGCTGCTGACTGCGCCGCTCATTGCCGGACGAGGCACTGCGTCATCGGATCTGCTCTCGCCTGGTGAATACAAACGTCTCGCGCGTCATTTGCGCGAGATCCAGCGTCAGCCTGCGGATCTCCTATCGCCGGATGCAGCTGAGATCCTGCGTGCGTGCCAACCGGTGATTGACGCGAGCCGCCTGCAGAAATTGCTGGGGCGCGGATTCCTGCTGAGCCAAGTGATCGAGCGCTGGCAGGCACGTGCCATCTGGGTAGTTAGCCGTGCCGATGCAGAGTACCCGCGCCGCCTGAAGGCCCGCCTGCGCGAAGACGCCCCGGCAGTGCTCTACGGCTGTGGCGACATGGCTTTGCTCGAAACCGGCGGACTTGCCGTTGTTGGATCGCGCCATGTCGACGACGCCCTCATCGACTACACAGTGGCAGTTGGCCGGCTCGCTGCTCGGGCAGGGAGAACGCTTGTCTCCGGTGGCGCCAAGGGCATAGATCAGGCCGCTATGCGTGGCGCACTCGAGGGTGGTGGAAAAGTTTGTGGTGTGCTGGCGGACAGTCTGGAAAAGACCACCATGAACCGCGAGCACCGCAACCTGCTGCTCGATGGGCAGTTGGTGCTGATTTCGCCCTACGACCCGAGTGCCGGGTTCAATGTTGGCAACGCCATGCAGCGGAACAAGCTGATTTATGCATTGGCAGACACCTCACTGGTGGTCAGTTCCGACCTCAACAAAGGTGGTACCTGGGCAGGCGCTGTCGAGCAGCTCGACAAACTTAAGTTCGTTCCGGTCTTCATTCGATCGACGGGCGAGTCTTCAGCCGGATTGGATGGTTTGCGAAAGAAGGGCGCACTTGCCTGGCCGAACCCGCAAGACGTGGATTCGTTCGAGGACGTGTTCAACATGGCGATGCCAACGCCGACAGCATCCCCACAGATTGGTTTTGCGCTGTTTTCAAACGAAGAACCAACGTCGGCTGACGCCAAGCCAACGGCGTCCGTGCCACCCTACACCGCGCCATTGCCTCAGGCCGAGAGTCAGCCATCCTCACCAGTCGACGTTGTTTCCGATGCGCAGCCACCGGCTACGGCATTGGTAGAACCCCCGTCCGTCACACCAGAGGCCGTAGCGCCGATAGGTGAGGCCAAGGAACCTTCGCAGCCGGAATCGACCCCGGCAGAAGTGCTCTTCGCTGCCGTACGAAAAGCGATTCAGCAACTCTTGAGTACGCCGATGAAAGAAGCCGAAGTGGCGGCCGCGCTGGATGTGTCAAACCGGCAGGCCAAGGCATGGTTGCAGCGTCTGGTTGACGAAGGTGTGTTGGAAAAGCAGAAGAAGCCTGCGAGCTACATCGTCAAGCAAAAGCGGCTGTTCGAGTAACCGATGAAAACCAAACAAGAAAACAAGCCGCAGTGTGACGGCATCGATATAGAAGGGCTATGCGTTTGAGCGACCAACGAATTACCCTCAGCCAACTCGAAAGTCACCTCTGGGAATCCGCCAACATCCTGCGCGGCCCGGTGGATGCTGCTGACTTTAAGACCTACATCTTCCCGCTGCTGTTCTTCAAGCGCATCTGCGATGTCTGGGACGAGGAGTACCAGGAGATCGTTGATGAGACCGGCGACGAGCAGCTTGCCTGGTTTCCCGAGTCACACCGCTTCCAGATCCCGGAAGACTGCCACTGGAACGACGTTCGCACCAAAGCAAGCAATGTCGGTACGGCCCTTCAGCGTGCGATGCGCGAAATCGAGAAGGCCAACCCCGACACCCTGTACGGCGTGTTCGGCGATGCCCAGTGGTCGAACAAGGAGCGGCTGTCGGATGCCTTACTCAAGGACCTGATCGAGCACTTCTCCAAGCTGCCGTTCGGCAATAAGAACGTCAATTCGGATCTGCTTGGCGACGCCTACGAATACCTGATCAAGAAGTTCGCCGATGCCACCAACAAGAAGGCCGGAGAGTTCTATACCCCGCGCAGTGTGGTGCGGCTGATGATCGACATGCTCGATCCCAAGGAAGCCGAGACCATCTACGACCCGGCCTGCGGTACCGGTGGCATGTTGCTGGCAGCCGTGCAGCACGTCAAAGAAATGCACGGCGACGTAAAGCGGCTGTGGGGCAAGCTGTACGGGCAAGAGAAGAACCTAACCACATCATCCATCGCGCGGATGAACTTGTTCCTCCACGGCATCGAGGACTTCCAGATAGTACGCGGCGACACGCTGCGCAACCCTGCCTTCTTTGAGGGCGACCGGCTAGCCAGCTTCGACTGTGTGATCGCCAACCCGCCGTTCTCGCTGGAAAAGTGGGGCGAAGACCTGTGGCTGAATGATCCCTTTGGCCGCAACTTTGCCGGTCTGCCGCCCTCGTCCAGCGGTGACTTCGCGTGGGTGCAGCACATGGTCAAGTCGATGGCTGATGTGACTGGCCGAATGGCCGTGGTTCTGCCTCAAGGCGCCTTGTTCCGAAAAGGTGCGGAGGGCAATATCCGGCAGAAACTGCTGGAAATGGATCTGGTCGAGGCTGTCATCGGCCTGGCACCGAATTTGTTTTACGGTACCGGCCTGGCCGCCTGCCTACTGGTACTTCGAAAGAAGAAGTCGGTTGATCGTCGTCACAAGGTCATGATCGCGGATGCCTCCCAACTGTTTAAGCGGGGTCGTGCTCAAAACTACCTTGACCCCGAGCATGCCCTCGAAATCCAGAGCTGGTTCGAGAAATTTGAGGATGTTCAGGATGCCGTACATATCGTCGGTATCGATGAAATCAAGTCCGAGGACTGGACACTCAATATCTCACGTTATGTCCTGCCGCCTCTGCAGAAAGACGTCCCGCCGCTGCCGGAAGCCATCGCTGCGTTCAAGGATGCGCTCACCCGCTGTCGCGAGGCCGAAGAACGTCTTGCCAAAGTTATGGTCGAGGGAGAATGGATGGCATGAAGTTGCGGCGAATACTAATCGAAAACGTAAGAAGCTTTCTTGAGCCAGCAGAGCTCCATCTCGATGGGAATGTTTCCATCATCATTGGTCCTAATGGTGGGGGGAAGACCAACTTGCTGGATACGGCGACAACAATTCTCCGTCGACACTTGCTGTCTTCAGTAACGCCTCGCAAATCACCGACGCCCCAGAACCCGGATAGATATGAGTTTATCGGCAACGACGTGTTGAACAGTACGGTGCTAGAACCGCACAGTAGAGGGCAAGGTCGACAACAACTCGTTGAAATAGAACTCGAGGTCACTGTCAGAGATATCGAGAATATCTCATCCATGCAAAATACGGCCATAGAGATTTCGGAGCTCACTGAGCATAAGTATGTGGGTTTCTCCATAAGAGACGCCGCAAACTGGGATCCGTCTCTCCTGCAGTCAGGGCAGCGTTTTACCTACCGCATCTTGAACAATGTCATGCAACCGAATTCAGATCCAGCTGCACGGATCTTTCAGCGCTACTTGGCATTGTATGAGGGTGATAGCTGGTTACGTGAGGAAATGGGGGGGGCGAAGCTCTCTATGCCAATGGTCTCGTTACCGGTGAACCGTGCGGCTAGCGGATTTCAGTCGTCTTTGTCCTTGGCAGGGTATAACGAATTCGATCACAAGAGAGGGGTAGACGCAGCGTCTTCACGCGCAGGAGGATCAATTGTTACTCTGGCAATTGGTAGGATTGCGAGACGCTACCGACTGCTCCTTGAACGTGACACGGGAAAGGCGAAGCAAGATTTTTACAACGATCCCGAAATTAAATCTCTTACATCAATACTCTCTGACTTGGGTTATGGATGGAATCTGGAGTGCATTGACCCGTTAACGAATCGATACGATGTACAGCTCGAAAAGCAAGGGTCAAGATTTCTGGTGGGGGCAGCATCATCAGGCGAAAAAGAGCTCCTCACGTATTTGTTCGCTATATATGCACTTAACGTCCGCGATGCGCTAATTGTTGTTGATGAGCCAGAACTACATCTTCATCCACGTTGGCAGTGGACCCTCCTTTCACTGTTCGAACGATTGTCGGAAGAGACTGGAAACCAATTTCTACTAGCAACGCATTCTCCAGTCTTCGTATCACCGTCCTCAATCCAATATGTATCCCGTGTTTATAGTATCGATCAGCAAAGTGCCATCGTTCGACTAAACCACAATGAGCTTCCGGAGCCAAAACACCTATTCTCGATCGTCAACAGCCAAAACAATGAGCGAATGTTCTTCGCTGACAAGGTTGTGTTGGTTGAGGGTATCTCGGATCGTATCTTCTTCGACGCAGTGTTTCAGCGACTTGGCGTGACATCAGGCACTACGTGCACCTGCGAAATTGTCAGCGTTGGCGGCAAGGGGTTCTTTGCACCCTATGAGGCAATCCTCCAAGCTTGCCAGGTGCCATACGTGGTAATAGCCGATCAGGACTATTTGAACCAGATAGGTTCGGTTGAAATCAAGGCGTTGTTTACGCTGAACGGCCAGGAGATTAAGAGGGATGTCATTGATAACCCAAAAAGCGTGGATGGTGATTCGTTGGCTTCGAGACTCGACGAAGCGATTTCTTCCGGCTCAATCGATGATCTGAAAGCTCTTTGGGAGTACATAAAAGGACGGCGGCGGAGGTTGCGAAGTGATTTGGCTGAGGAGGAGCAGCACTTGGTTGACCAGTTCGTACAGTCGAAGAGAAATGAACAAATCTTTGTTCTCTCAAGGGGTGACTTAGAGTCCTATCTCCCAGAGGGGTACAGATCGAAACAACTCGATAAGCTCATCCGGTTTATTTCAACTGATTTCTGGGGTTTGTTGCCAGATTTCGCAAGAGAAGAACTCTCGATCATTGCCGAAAGAGTCAAAGCCCTATGACGGTACGCATTACCCAACAAGAACTTGAAAGCTACCTGTGGGGCGCCGCCGTGCTGCTGCGCGGCCTGATAGACGCCGGCGACTACAAGCAGTTCATCTTCCCGCTGCTGTTCTACAAGCGCGTGTCGGATGTGTGGGAGGAGGAATACCAGGCGGCGCTGGCCAACTCCAATGGCGACCTCTCCTATGCCCAGTTTGCCGAGAACCACCGCTTCCAGATACCCCAAGGTGCTCACTGGGACGATATACGCCAGGCACCCAGAAACGTCGGCGCGGCCATCCAGAAGGCCATGCGTGCTATTGAGACCGCCAACCCGGATCTGCTCGACGGCATCTTTGGCGACGCACCCTGGACCAACCGCGAGCGTTTGCCCGACGAAACACTGAAGGATCTTATCGAGCATTTTTCGACCCAGACACTGTCGGTGGTCAACGTGCCCGAGGACGAGCTCGGCAACGCCTACGAGTACCTGATCAAGAAGTTCGCGGACGACTCCGGCCACACGGCGGCCGAGTTTTACACCAACCGCACCGTCGTCCACTTAATGACCCAACTCTTGGCACCTCAGGCTGGTGAATCAATCTACGACCCCACCTGCGGTACCGGCGGCATGTTGATCTCCGCGCTGGACGAGGTGAAACGCTCTGGCGGCGAGTACCGCACGCTCAAGCTCTATGGGCAGGAGCGCAACCTCATCACATCTAGCATCGCCCGCATGAACTTGTTCCTGCACGGCGTGGAGGACTTCGAGATCATCCGCGGCGACACCCTGGCGGACCCCAAGCACATCGAAGGCGACCGCCTGCGGCAGTTTGATGTGATCCTGGCCAACCCACCGTACTCTATCAAGCAGTGGAACCGCGAGGCTTGGAGCAATGACAAGTGGGGTCGCAACTCGCTTGGCACGCCGCCGCAGGGCCGCGCCGATTACGCTTTCCAGCAGCACATTCTGACTAGCCTTACCGCCAAGGGCCGCTGTGCGGTGCTCTGGCCGCATGGCGTTTTGTTCCGGAACGAGGAACAAGCCATGCGCACCAAGATGGTCGAACAGGACTGGGTCGAGGCTATAATCGGCTTGGGTCCGAACTTGTTCTACAACTCCCCGATGGAGTCGGCCATCGTTATCTGCAACCGCAAGAAGACAGATGCTCGTAAAGGCAAGGTGATCTTCATTGATGCGGTGAACGAGGTCACGCGGGAACGGGCCCAGAGCTTTCTCAAGCCTGAGCACCAGCAGCGCATCCTGAGCGCTTTCAACGGATTTGTGGACGTATCTGGTTTCGCCAAGGTCGCGACACTGGCCGACATTGGTGCCAATGCGGGCAACCTCTCAATCCCGATGTACGTGAAGCGCATCTCCTCAGCCGTCACTACGGACAGCGATGGCGAAGTGATGTCACTGCACTCCGCTTGGGACAAATGGCAAACCGAGGGACGTGCGTTCTGGCTGCAGATGGACGCGTTGGTTGGAACGCTGGATGGACTTTCCAAGGCTGAGAACACCCAATGAAACTTGAAACGATCCGACTATCGAACTTCCAGTCTTTCGGAGCGGTGCCCACCGAAGTTTCGCTGGAGGAGATAACTTACCTCATCGGGCCCAATGGGTCTGGCAAAACAGTTGCTCTGCAGGCCTTGTGTCGGCTCTTCGCGTTTGATCCGTCACTGCGCCGAATCCTGCGCTCGGACTTTCATGTCCCATTCAATGAGGAGACCCCGCTGGTTGAGCGGCAGCTATGGATCGAAGCCGACTTTCTGTTCCCTGAACTTAGTGACGACGAAGACAACAGCACGGTAGCACCTCATTTCGGCCACATGCGCCTTGACGAAGTCGATGGCATACCCCGTGTGCGTTTTCGCCTGACAGCCACCATGGGACAGGATGGGGACATAGAAGAATGCTTTGAGTATGTAACTGACCTCAATGCTGACGGAACTCCCTTGGTGAAGGCTACGGTTCCTCGGATGGATAGGAATCACATTCACGTCCACTACCTACCCGCACGCCGTGATCCCGCTGATCACATTGCCTACGGTGCCAATGCATTGCTGGGACGCATGCTGCGCGCGGTGAACTGGGACGCAGAGCGAAGTGCCATCAAGGGCTTGACTGATCAAATCAGCGACAGCTTGGCGGCCAATCCATCAATCAATGCGTTCAGCACAAGCTTGAAAACAGCATGGAGTGCATTGCACAAGGGGAGCTTCTTTGCCGATCCCAAGCTCACATTTGTAGCGTCTGAGATCGAAGCCTTGTTACGGCACATGTCGGTGTCTTTCACACCTGGCCATGACGAGCATCTGGTCGATTTCTCGCGATTGAGCGACGGCCAGAAGTCGATGCTATATCTGTCGCTCGTGCTGTCCTCACAAGCCATCGGTCGCGCTGTCCTAGCTGAAGAAGACGATTCATTCGACGTAGCTAAGCTGCGACCACCCGTGTTTACGGTGGTGGCGGTCGAAGAGCCAGAGAACAGTCTCTCACCGCACTACCTTGGGCGGATCGTCAATGCGCTCAACGAGATGACCAGAGATGGTGATGCGCAAGCACTGATTGCGACCCACGCGCCGTCGATGCTGCGTCGCGTCGCCCCGGAACGTATCCGCTATCTGCGACTGACCCAGGAGCGAACATCGCGCGTCACGCATATCCAGCTGCCAGACCCCGCTGATGAAGCTCACAAGTTTGTGCGCGAGGCCGTACAAGCCTTTCCGGAAATCTATTTCTCGCGCCTTGTGGTACTTGGAGAGGGAGACAGTGAAGAAATCGTATTGCCTCGCATTCTTCAGGCCAAAGGAGCGCCGGTTGATGAGTCAGCAGTTGCGATAGCTCCCTTGGGGGGACGTCATGTCAATCACTTCTGGCGCCTGCTCACGGCATTGCAGATACCTTATCTGACACTCCTCGATCTGGATGTAGCTCGTTACGCCGCAGGCTGGGGACGAATCAAAGTCGTCAACAAGCAACTTGCGAAGTATGAGCCAGCGAAAGCACTTCCTGAAGACTGGGACCTGCCGAAATGGAACACCACGGAAGCCCCAGTTCGAACCCATTACTATTTTGGTGATGATAAGAAGAGTGTCTTCCGTGAATTGGAGAGTCGCGGAGTCTACTTTTCCGAGCCCTTGGACCTCGACTTCGCGATGTTGCTTTCCTTTCCAGAAGCCTACGGCGTCGAAGAGGATGAGCCAGATGATTCAACGATCAAGGCCGTACTTGGGAAAAAACACCACGACGCAAGCCAGTACAACAAAGACGAACAGAAGCTATTCAACACCTACCACCAGAGCTTCAAGCTCGGGAGCAAACCCGCAGCCCATATTGATGCACTGGCCCAGCTGACTGATGAAGAGTTGCTGGCTGAGATGCCAGCAACTCTGAGCAGACTGGCCGATGCCGTCATCGCCAAGCTCGCGGAGTTGCCGGAGTGATAGCGGTCGACGCCTGGAAGCCTGCAGATGGGCTGACACTTGAACCCAACGCCCTGATTGCGGCCAAGGAGCAGGTGCAAAGTCTTGCGCTCACAGCCGGTCCGGGCGCTGGAAAGACGGAAATGCTTGCGCAGCGGGCAGACTTCCTGCTGCGCACGGGTACCTGTCGCTATCCCAAACGGATCTTGGCAATCTCGTTCAAGGTCGATGCCAGCAGCAACCTGAAAGAGCGGGTGAAACGGCGCTGTGGTTCAGAGCTTGCCACGCGGTTTGACAGCTATACCTTCCACGCATTTGCCAAACGCATCATCGATCGTTTCCGTCCGGTGTTGACGGGCGAGTATGCGCTGGATGTTGGGTACAAAATTGCAGATCGAAAGCCTGGTCCATCACGGACCTTGATCGAGTTTTCCGATCTGGTGCCGTTTGCGATCCAGATTCTGCGACAGTCTGCAGTCGCGCGGAACGCAATCCGGCAAACCTACAGCGATGTCTTCCTCGACGAATTTCAGGACTGTACCAACCAGCAGTACGAGCTGCTCAAGCTTGCCTTTCAAGGTACGAGCATTCGCTTGACCGCCGTGGGCGACACCAAACAGAAGATCATGGGTTGGGCGGGGGCCATGGACGGCATCTTTCAGGCTTTCGTTGCAGACTTTGCCGCCGTCCCGCTCAATATGTACCGTAACTTTCGCTCAAAGCCCCGATTGCTGCGCCTGCAGAACGAGATCATTCGCAAGCTCGACCCCTCATCCGTCATGACTGATGGGCAGCTTGCCGGCGACGAGGGCGAGATATTCGCGTGGCGCTTTGAAGATAGCCGCAAGGAGGCTGACTACCTTGCAGACTTAATTGAAGGCTGGATAAAGACCGAGAAGGTGCCTCCTGCGGAAATAGCAGTCTTGATTCGTAATCAGCTCGACCTTTACGCTGATCATCTGATGGCGGCATTGGAGGCGCGTGGCATTCCCTTCCGTAACGAGCAGCAGATGCAGGACATCACGGTCGAGCCGGCTGCACGTTTGATCGTGGATTATCTATCCTGCCTATATGGTCAGCGCGAGCCCAACGCATGGATTCGATTGATGAATCAGCTGATTCTGTTTGCCGATGATGACATTCAGTCGAACGCGCGCAAGGACCTTGATCGGCTCATCAAGCAACAACGAAAAGTGATAGCCATTGCCGAGCTGGTCGACGAGCCCTTCTCCGGCTGGTGGGAGTTTGTTCGGGCATTCCTGAAACAAGTCAGTATCGAAACACTGGTGTCGCTTTCACCGGACTACGAGTCGCACGATCGGTTGAAAGAGGTTGTCCGTGATACCAAGGCCAGGATCGAGGAATTGCTGAAGTTGGAGCCTGACTTGCCCAAAGCCCTTGAGCGGTTTTCAGACGACCAAGCGGTGCGGATACTGACCATTCATAAGAGCAAGGGCCTTGAGTTTGATTCGGTCATCATCATGGCTGTCGAAAATGAAATCTTCTTTGGCAATCAGGACGAAAACCGCTGCGCCTATTTTGTTGGGGTTTCTCGTGCCAAAAAGCGCTTGGTCCTTACGCATGCCGATCAACGGGAGCGTCCAGTGGGACATACGAGGCGCTGGGATGTGCAACGCACGGTTCAAAATGAATACTTCGGTTATGCCGCGCCGTTTATGAGACAAGAAAAATGAACAATAAGACATTAAAACCGGGTTGGCGCCGCGTGAAATTCGGCGACGTGGTGCGCCTCTCGAAAGCCCGCAGCCAAGATCCGCTGGCCGATGGCATTGAACGCTACGTCGGTCTGGAACACCTCGAGCCCGGTGACTTGCGCATCCGCAGTTGGGGTAATGTCGCTGACGGTGTGACCTTCACCAGCCTGTTTCAGCCAGGACAGGTGCTTTTCGGCAAGCGTCGCGCTTATCAGCGCAAGGTGGCTGTGGCGGATTTCGCTGGGGTGTGCTCCGGTGACATCTATGTGTTGGAGACCAAGGACGCGCAGGTATTGCTGCCGGAGCTGCTGCCATTCATTTGCCAGACCGATGCTTTCTTCGATCACGCAGTAAGTACGTCGGCAGGCTCCTTGAGCCCGCGCACGAACTGGACGAGTTTGGCGGACTTCGAGTTTTCGCTGCCGCCGATGGACGAACAGCAGAAAATTTTGGAATTGATGAAGGCTTTTGAAACCGCAATTGATGAATTGAGAGTAGCTGAGTTCGCTTTGAATAAGTTACGTGCGTCGTTGGCGGTAGAAAAATTCTCCGAAAGTAGAGGGCGGCAGTCAATTCCTTGTTCAGAACTAATTTCAGACGGTCGCCTTACTCTGCAAACTGGTCCGTTTGGCACCGTTCTGAAAGCGTCTGCTTACAGGACTGAAGGCATTCCAATTATTAATCCCGTAAACATGAAAGACGGGAAGCTGGACGTCAGTGAAGGCCCTTTTATTGGTACTGAGGACTGGCAGCGCTTACAAAAATATTGGATGCAAACGGGCGATATGGTTATGGGACGCAAAGGAGATATGAGCAATCTCATTTTCGTTTCCCCTGAGTACAACGATTATCTCGTTGGTTCTGACTGCATTCGATTTAGAGTGAAGAGTGATGAAATCGATCCGCGATATTTCTTTCATTTTCTACGCTCTGAAGTAACTCAAAACTGGATTCAAGGGCAGGCATACGGAACTGTGATGCCCGGAATAAATGAAAAGATTCTTGGTCGCTTGAAAGCTCACATTCCCAGCATAGATGAACAAAGGAACATCGCTGCAGAATTTGATGAGATTGAAGTTTCAGTCTTGGCTATGAAGCAGCGTCGCACTGATGCCCGGCTATTAAAGCTGATAGCACTTCGGAATGTTTTCGACGGAGATTTAAATGTTTAATGAAGCCAACACCGTCGAAGCCTACGTCCGCGACCTACTCGCCGGCCCAATCAAGTCTATATCGGCCAATGCTGTTCAAGAACCGCAAGCCGGCTACGGCCCCAGCCCCAAAGGCATCGGCTGGCGCTACGCCGCCCCTGCTGAGGTGCCGCGCCAGATTCAGGAGGTACTGGTCGAACCTTGGCTTCGCGATGCGCTGATCCGCCTAAATCCGGAAATTGCCGCTCAGCCCGACCGAGCCGATGAAGTGCTCTACAAGTTGCGCGCCATCGTGCTGTCGGTGCGCTCGGATGGGCTGATCCGCGCCAACGAGGAGATGACCGCCTGGATGCGCGGCGAGCGCTCGATGCCCTTCGGCCACAACAACGAGCATGTGCCGGTGCGGTTGATCGACCTGGATGATCTGTCGCAGAACCTCTACATCGTCACCCAGCAGTACACCTACCGTGCAGGCCCCACCGAACGCCGGGCTGATCTGGTGCTGCTGGTCAACGGTCTGCCGCTGGTGCTGATCGAAGCCAAGACACCGGTCAAGAAGTGCATCAGTTGGGTGGATGGCGCGGTGCAAGTGCACGACGACTATGAGAAGTTCGTGCCAGAGCTGTTCGTCTGCAATGTGTTCTCGGTGGCCACCGAGGGTAAAGCCTACCACTACGGTTCCATCGGGCTGCCAGTCAAGGACTGGGGGCCGTGGCATCTGGATGGCGATGGCGACAATGGTCAGCACCACCCGCTGAAATCGCTCAAGCTGTCGGCCGAGAGCATGTTGCGCCCGCGTGTGGTGCTGGATATTCTGGGCAGCTTCACCCTGTTCGCTACGGACAAGAAGAAGCGCCGCATCAAGATCATCTGCCGCTACCAGCAGTTTGAAGCGGCCAACAAGATCGTTGAGCGCGTGCTGGCCGGTTACCCCAGGAAAGGGCTGATCTGGCACTTCCAGGGCTCGGGCAAGTCGCTGCTGATGGTGTTTGCCGCGCAGAAACTGCGCATGCACGCCGGGCTGAAGAACCCCACGGTACTGATCGTGGTGGACCGGATCGATCTCGATACACAGATCACCGGTACTTTCACCGGGGCGGACATACCCAATCTGGAAAAGGCCGACACGCGCGAGAAGCTGCAGCAGCTGCTGGCGCAGGATGTGCGCAAGATCATCATCACCACGATCTTCAAGTTCGGCGAGGCCACAGGCAGCCTGAACGACCGCAGCAACATCATTGCCCTGGTAGACGAAGCCCATCGCACCCAGGAAGGCGACCTAGGCCGCAAGATGCGCGAAGCCCTGCCCAATGCGTTTCTGTTCGGACTTACCGGCACGCCGATCAACCGCGCCGATCGCAACACCTTCTACGCCTTTGGTGCCGATGAGGACGAAAAGGGCTACATGAGCCGCTACGGCTTCGAAGAGTCGATTCGCGACGGCGCCACGCTGAAGCTGCACTTCGAGCCCCGACTAATTGACCTGCACATCGACAAGGCCGCGCTGGACGCTGCCTACAAAGACCTGACCGGCGGCCTCTCAGATCTCGACAAGGACAACCTCGCCAAGACCGCCGCCAAGATGGCCGTGCTGGTTAAGACGCCCGAGCGCATCCGCAAGGTATGCGAAGACATCGTTGAACACTTTCAGACCAAGGTGGAACCCAACGGCTTCAAAGGGCAGATCGTCACGTTCGATCGTGAGTCCTGCCTGTTGTTCAAGGCCGAACTGGACAAGCTGCTGCCGCCCGAGGCCACGGACATCGTGATGTCGGTGCAGGCGTCCGACAAGAAGGAACACCCAGAGTATGCGGCCTATGACCGTTCACGCGATGAGGAAGAACGGCTGCTCGATCGCTTCCGCGACCCGGCCGACCCTCTGAAGCTGATCATCGTCACGGCCAAGCTGCTGACCGGCTTCGACGCGCCTATTCTGCAGGCCATGTACCTGGACAAGCCGCTGCGCGACCACACGCTGCTCCAGGCCATCTGCCGGGTGAACCGCACTTACTCCGAGCAGAAAACCCACGGTCTGATCGTGGACTACCTTGGCATCTTCGATGACGTGGCGGCAGCACTGGAATTTGACGACCAGAGCGTCAAGCAGGTGGTGAGCAACATTCAGGAGCTGAAGGACAAGCTGCCCGAAGCCATGCAGAAGTGCCTAGCGTTTTTTCCTGGCATTGACCGGAATCAGCAGGGTTATGAGGGACTAATGGCCGCGCAGGAGTGCCTACCCAACAACGAGGTGCGGGACAACTTTGCCTCCGAGTACACGGTGCTGACCCGCATCTGGGAGGCTCTATCACCGGACGCCGTGCTGATCTCATTTGAGAAAGACTACAAGTGGTTGTCACAAGTGTATCAGTCGGTGCAACCTTCCAGCGGACATGGCAAGCTGATCTGGCATTCGCTGGGTGCCAAGACTATCGAGCTGATCCATCAGAACGTGCACGTCGACGCTGTGAGGGACGACCTTGAAACGTTGGTGCTCGACGCCGATTTGCTGGAGGCGGTGCTCTCGAACCCCGACCCGAAGAAGGCCAAGGAGATTGAGATTAAGCTCAAGCGTCGGCTTCGCGAACACGCGGGCAATCCAAAGTTTAAGCAGTTGTCCGAACGGTTGGATGCCCTGAAGGACCGCTTCGAATCTGGACAGATCAACAGCGTCGAGTTTCTGAAGCAATTACTGGAGATCGCCAAGGAGACGCTACAGGCCGAGAAGGAGGTCCCGCCCGAAGAGGACGAGGATCGTGGCAAGGCGGCGCTGACCGAACTGTTCAACGAGGTGAAGACCGCCAAGACGCCCATCATGGTCGAACGCGTGGTCGCGGATATCGACGAAATCGTACGCCTCGTTCGATTCCCGGGCTGGCAAGGTACGCAGGCCGGTGAGCGTGAAGTCAAGAAGGCGCTGCGGAAGGCTCTCTTCAAATACAAGCTGCATGCGGATGAAGAGCTATTCGAGAAGGCATACAGCTATATCCGGCAGTATTACTAAGAGGGAGCACGCATGGACGAGAAGAAGAACAGCCTATCCTCCGGCACCACCTGGTTCGTCGGTGCAAGCTATGGCGGCACCGATGACCAGATGCCGCGTTTCCTGAAGGAGGGTATTTGGGAGAACGGCTACGACGACAAGCTTCTCGACATGGTACGAGCCATGCAGCCGGGCGAGCGAATCGCCATCAAGGCGGCCTACACGCGCAAGCACGGTCTGCCCTTCGATAACCGAGGACGCACGGTTTCAGTAATGGGGATCAAGGCTGTTGGCACGATCACTGAGAACCCGAACGACGGCAAGCGGGTGAAAGTGGACTGGGCCAAAGCCGAGCCTGTACGAGAATGGTATTTCTATACTCACCGGGGGACGATCTGGCGCGTGCAACCGGGTGACTGGATGAATGATGCCCTGATCGCCTTCACGTTTGAAGGCAAGCCGCAAGATCTGGATCGCTTCCGCAATGAACCTTTCTGGCGCGAGCGCTTCGGTACGGTGGTGCCTGAAAAACAGCGTTTCCAGTGGACGGACTTTTACGAAGCCGTCGCCGAAAAACTTCTCGATCACGCCGAAGACAGATCCGCACTCATCGCAGGCATCCATCAAATCGCTACGCGGGTTCAGGGCCTGAGCTATTTGCAGGACAAGTTTCCTGACGAGAGCAGCGGACCACTGCAGGATATTTGTCCATTCACCGTGATGGGTACCTTCAACCGTTCGATGACCGATGCCAATCGTAAGACCATCGCGGGAGAGTTGGCCAAACTGCTGGGCGTAACGGTTCCGGTTCCGCCTTCATTCGAGGGCATTCCCGTTCTGAACAATCAGCGTTCGTGGTTTTTTGCTTATGCCGACAAGCGGGGCGCGGGCGACATTGATGCCTTGTGGCATGTGTTCGCTGCCGCCAGCAAGTTGGTGGAAAGTGATCAACCCGAGGGCCGAGACACATTCATTCAGGCCTACGATGCCGCGACTCAGGTATGGGGCGTGGCATGGAACCTTTCAACTGGCCTGTACTGGGCACACCCTTGGGATTTCTTGACCCTTGACAGCCAGTCGCGTCACTACATCAACAAGCGACTTGGTCTTAATGTTGCCACCAGCGGCCAGCAGGGGCCTTGCGATGCTCGCAGCTATTTGAAGCTGCTGGATGATCTGCGTTCGCGCTTCGGCGAAGACGGCTATCCGGTCCACAGTTTCCCGGACTTGTCGCTTGCGTCCTGGATGTACAAAGACCCGGTTGACGAGCCTGTGCCGACTGGCGATATCGGTACCAATACCGGAGCAGAACAGGAAACTGAAGGTGAAGTTAGCGAAGCCTTTCAGGTGGCAGCGCCAATCGTTCCCTACTCGGTGGAGGACATCCTCAAGGACGGCTGTTTCCTAGAGCGGGCCGAGATTGACCGCTTGCTCGATCGTCTCCGCACGAAGAAGAACCTCATCCTTCAGGGGCCTCCGGGCACGGGCAAGACCTGGCTAGCCAAGCGGCTCGCGTTCGCGCTAATGGGACAGAAGGACGACAGCAAGGTCCGTGCAGTGCAGTTCCACCCCAACCTGTCCTACGAAGACTTTGTTCGAGGGTGGCGCCCCACTGGCGAAGGCAAGTTGTCGCTGGCGGACGGTGTCTTCATGGAAGCCATCAAGGCCGCATCGAAGGAGCCTTCGTCGAAGTTTGTCGTGGTGATCGAGGAGATCAACCGTGGAAACCCGGCGCAGATCTTCGGCGAGTTGCTGACGCTGCTTGAGGCCGGCAAGCGGACACCCAGCGAAGCGCTGGAACTCTGCTATCCGGATGCAGACGGCAAACGACGTCCCGTCCATATTCCCGAGAATCTCTATGTGGTCGGCACTATGAATATCGCCGACCGATCGCTTGCGCTGGTCGATATGGCATTGCGTCGACGCTTTGCCTTCGTTGGGCTGGAACCAAGACTGGGCCGGGTTTGGCGGGATTGGGTGGTCAAGGAGTGTGCTGTCGATCCTGGCTTGGTTGCGGATATCGAACGCCGTATCGCCGAGCTGAACGACCAGATCGCGGCGGATGCGCGCCTTGGCAAGCAATTCCGGATTGGTCACAGCTATGTGACACCCGCACATCGACTGGAGGCGGGAGACACGAAGAAGTGGTTCCAGCAGGTCGTGGAGACGGAGATCGGCCCGTTGCTGGATGAATACTGGTTCGACGCGCCCGACGAAGCACAAAAGGCGATTGCACGGCTGACCCAGGGTTGGTGATGAGCGCATTCGCAGAACAGGTGGATAGCGCATCCGCGAGCGCGGAGGGATTCATCGGGCGGATTCCAGTGCGCAACCTTTGGTTGCTGATGCTTTATGCCTCGGACCTGTTCCGCACTCGCGGTATCGGCAAGGTCGGTCTGGAAGACAGCCCGGACGATCTGCCAGACCTCGTCGCCGAGATTCTTGCCCATGCGGTTGAAGTGCGACAACGTCGCCGCTTAAGTCTCGGCTATCGATCTCGTGACGCAGTGATCAATCGCGTGCGTGGCCGGATCGCCGTCTTGACAACCGAACGCCATCAGTTGATGGATAGAGGCCTGGTGGCGTGCCGGTTCGACGAACTCACCATCGACACCCCACGCAATCGTTTCGTCCGAGCAGCCTTGGAGTCCATCTCCAGGATCGTTCAGAGGAAGGACGTTGCCCATCGGTGCCGCGCACTTGCGGGTGGCATGAAGGCAATGGGTGTATCAGGGGACGCACCGACCCGCGCCCAAATGAGCACCGATCGTTTCGGCCGTAACGATGCGGACGACCGGTTCATGGTGGCAGTCGCAAAGCTGGCGTTCGACCTAGTACTACCTACGGAGGCGTCGGGTGCGAATGTGCTCTCTCTGCCGGACCGAGAAGCGACGTGGGTACGCCGTTTGTTCGAGCGAGCGGTGGGCGGCTTCTACGAAGTCGTATTGAGTCCGCAGGGCTGGCGGGTGCTATGCGGAGGGACGATGGGCTGGCATATCGAGCAGAGGACGGCAGGGATCGACAAGATCCTGCCGACGATGCGAACTGATGTCGTGCTCGACCACCCCTCAACCGGGCAGCGGATCGTCATCGATACCAAGTTCACCTCGATTGTGACGAGCGGTTGGTACCGTGAGGAAACCCTGCGCAGCGGATACGTGTACCAGATCTACGCCTATCTGCACTCCCAGGTTGGGTGCGGCGATGCGCTTGCAGATCACGCGAGTGGATTGTTGTTGCATCCCGCGATCGACCAGATGGTCGACGAGACAGTGCTGATCCAGGGGCACGCCATTCGATTTGCCACTGTGGATTTGACAGCAACTCCTGCGGACATCCGAGCGCAACTGCTGCGATTCTTTGACCCGATTCAGCCAGTGACAGGTCAGTAAGATTTGATCGCGCTTCATCAAACCTCCCTCTGGTTACTCTGGCGCGACTGGATGAAGCGGTGAACGCGCCTCAAAAATCCGCCAGAATCTCATCCAGTCCCAAATCTACAAAATCCCAGGCGTTGGCCGATTCAAAGCGACTGCGCAGGCTCATTTGGTGAGTTGGGTGCTGCCCGGTGACCAACAGGAACAGTTCCCACGAGGCCAGTGGCATGGCCCTAGGGTGGCGACCCGGTTCATAGCGCAGCCATATCTGGCCCGGCTTGGGTCGATTCGTAATCAGTCGCCCGGCTTCATCGGGTGACAGGCCCAACCGAAGACGGGTGTCCCGAATCTCCTGCGGACTTGGTTGACGCAGGCGGGTGGCAATTCCCCTGGATGGGGTGACAAGGTAATTCAGTGGGGCCAGAATGGGGACGCCCTCTGCGCCTTTCATGGTTTGATCTTCCATTCTGCCCCTCCTGACCGTGAAAATTTCATGATGGCCTCGATTAAAAGGCTTTTCAATTTGGGTTTTCCGAGCCTACTCAATACCCGTCAGAACATGTGAAGCAGCCGGGCGCTTACCTTGAATCGACAACCTGACACTACTGACGCCATGACTTCGATCACTCAGCATGCACTCGCTGTTGCAAGCTGATGAATATCGGTCGTATAAGCCGTTGAATGCCGGTTGCGTTTCATGGCCCAGTGCGGTCTGAATCCCTCGCCGGCGAGCTTGATAGTGTGCTTGACCATGCGGGCGTTGATAGCATCCATGACCCGCATCAGTTTATCGGCCTTGTTCTTTACATAGATGCGTTCCATGTCGTTCTGTTGTACGGGCCGATCAAACAAATCCCCTTGATCCACGTTCGCAAACAGATCCGTTATCTGTCCTTGGTCCTTGGCCCTTGGGTCGAATATCCAGAAGCATGACGCCTGCCTTTTGGTAGTCATGGCCTGGCTGGTAGATTCGTTCCAGTCCCTGAATGACGTGTTTGACCAGAACCCGTGTGTCATCAGTTGCCCGACTCCGCGTAGTGCTCTCCAGAATTGGCAGTATGCCCCGGATTCGATGCGGCGGTTCCGTGGTCTGCACGTCGACACTCGCGATCATCAATCATCCAAAACACCAGCCCCAGCGCAAGAATCCCGGCAGCCAGTGCAAAGATCATGAGCGGTGGTACATCCGTGAAGTCGAGAATGATGAACTTTCGTGTCACGGCCAACATGGCGATCAGGACCACGATCCTGGTCTGGATGATGTGTTCACGGCGCTCGATCACCTTGATGATCGAATGCTGGAATTCCATCGCGATCAGCAAAGTCATGATGCTCCCAAACATCGACTGGAATACTTGATGGCTTAGCACCTTCTCATGCTGAATGAACAGATTGAGATAGACCTCCCTAACCAGTTCCCACAACGCCATCATGATGATGGCTGCGATAACGGCTCCCAGCGTGGTAGCAACCACCTGCTCAAACCGCTCGGCCAGATTCATGACCGACCAATACCGCCGTATATCGACCTGTCGCGGTCGGCTGCGACGACTGATCATGCTCATGGTATCTTCCACCCTCCCATCCAGAATCCACACGACCAACGCATTTTGTTCCAGGCGAATACATAGGTTTTTTGGGGTAAAAATCAAGACCAAGCAGACAAGGCGCTCTTACAACGACCTAAAAGCCAGGATGAGGCCTCTCAATGGGACGATCAACATTGACTCAGCGCTGTGGTCTTTCGAGGTCAAGTTGCTTATCAACCGGTCGAACGTCCGGCAGTGCTTCTTCCTGTCGGTCTCGAACTCGTCATGGTCCAACTTTAGCTACCTGGTGGATGCCGAAATCGAAGGCCTGGTGAAACACACGATCCGACCAAAAATGCCGTTGTAAAATTTCTGGAAGGGTGAGGGGTATCGATCTGATAAAGTATTTAATGTACCAAATGAGAAAGGCGACCGGATTGCCGTCCGATCGCCTCTTTCACACGGTACACATGAGGCCGTGGATCGCCTTTGGCTATCCGCCCCCCATAAAGGAGACTGGCGCATGCATATCGAAACCCTGTTTTTAGCACTTTCAGGTGGTTCGATGATGGATGTGGAACTGTTTTTTGTCAACGGTTAGCCCGTTTCCTACTGGTGGATAAGGCCTCTATTGGGTCATTTGTTATCAGCAAAAGGAACATACCATGCAGCACAAAATGCATCGCTTCTACCGCATCCATGAGGTCAGCGTTCTCGTCGGTTTATCCCGCGCCACCATCTACCGCCTGATCAAACAAGGTCTCTTCCCACCGGGGGTCTCCCTGACCGGCAGCCGTGCGGTGGGTTGGTTCGAGGCGGACTTGCTCCAATGGGTGAACTCACGCCTCAACAACGCTCAGTGAGCACAACGCCTGGACACCAGCCTCCTGAAAGTATCTGAACAGACCAGTCAGGTGGTTGGCTTGAGGCATGGCTGAGTGAGCGATATAACGATGACTAAACCAATGTATCCCTGGTGCATATACCCTCATCTCTTCCTTAATCTCTATAGTTATTACCTATAGGTTAAGGTTAGGGAGCAAGGGCTAACTTCCGGTCCCTGCACTTCGTTTGGTTCCGTCGTTCCATCCCTTGCCCACTCGCCGTGGGGGGCGTCCTATGCGGACAGCAGCAGGATGCTCATTACCCCGATTTCGCCTCGCCGTTCAGGCAATTGTGCTTTCCCAGTGATTAAAAAGATCAAGGAAAGGCCATGAATAAATCAAAAAAACGACACGGATTTGCGCCGCGTCCAGAGCTTCGGCGCACCCATGTGCTCAAAATCCGGCTGCGTTCGGATGAGAAATCGCTGCTATTGGACAGGGCAAAACATCAAAAAATGGCGTTAGCGAGCTATGCCCGTGAAGCGGCGCTCAATCGATTACCAATGGTAATCCCTGAAATTAATCGTGAAATCTGGTCAAAACTCGCACCGATTAGCGCCAATCTGAATCAACTTGTTCGTCATCTTAATGCTGGATTTATGCCGGAAACGGACGAAATCCAATGCTTATTCAGGGATTTTAGAAAGGCATTGATTGGAGGATTTCCCGCCAATTCGCCTCAAATTGATACCGATGATGAGTCGGATTTGCTTCTCGATGACACTTCAGATGTTCAAGAAAACCATCAAATGGTGGCTGGAGGCAACCATGAAAGGGATGAATAAAATCAGCCGAGGGCACGGGTTTCGTGGTGTTCTAGAGTATGTTTTTGACAATCGGAAAGGTGATCTAGGGCGAATTATCGGCGGCAATATGTCCAGTTTGACGCCAAGATCACTCACCAGCGAGTTCGCTATCACGCGCAAATTGCGCCCCGATATTGCAAAACCGGTATGGCATTCCAGTCTGCGCCTGCCTCAAGGTGACAGGCTCACCCCAGAGGAATGGGCAATCATCGCTCGGGACTACATGACCCGGATGGGCTACACACAACAGCATTTGTATTGCGTCATCCTCCATGATGCTGAAGAAGGTCAGCACATACATATCGTTGCCTCACGGATTGGGCTGGATGGCACTATCTACTATGGCAAACAAGAAAACCTTGAATCGACAAAAATCATTAGCCAGCTGGAGAGGGATCACCGGCTAAGCATCACCAAACAACGCACCTACGACCATGCAGACAAGATTGTCATGCCCGAGGTTAAAACACCGACCAAGTCAGAGATTGATGCCGCAATTCAAATAGGCAAAGAGCCCCCACGGCAGAAACTGCAACGGCTCATCGATCAGGCCAAATCAGATCAGCCGAATATTCTCCAATTCATCGAACGGCTAGAAATGGCAGGAGTCAACGTTTTCCCCAATTTGGCATCCACAGGGCGAATGAGTGGCTTCGCTTTTGAAATGGATGGCGTTCATTTCAAAGCATCCCAACTCGGCGATATCTACAAATGGGCAACACTTCAACGTGAGGTCATCTATGAACAAGATCGAGACTCTGAAACACTTGGACGATACACAAAGACAGCGCGAGACCATCGAAACTCTCGGCCAACTCCAACAGCAGATCAGCCAGTTCAATCTGAATACCCAGATACAACCACTGATCGATCACCTGAATCAATCCCTGTTACAACTCCAGAGGATGGACTTCAGCGAACGGCTGGAGCCGCTATTGGACAACCTGGCAGCAGCGATGGAGCCAGTAGTGGAGGCTCTGATCACACTGAACGAGGAATCGAGCCAGAAAATCAAGCAGATGCAACAGGCGTGGACGGTAGCAGCCGATCAGTCAGCCAGCAAAATCAACGAGGCAAACAGTCGAGCCGAAAAGAACGTCATAAAACTGGAAGCCGATCTGAAATCCCTCCACGAACTCACTACCGTTTTATGGAATACCTCAAAAACAGCCAAATCGGCCGCCGAAGAGGTGAAAGCCTCGATGAAGCATCTCAGGATGCTGTTCATCAGCGGCGTCGTACTGACAGGAATCGCAACCGGGGGGCTTTCGACCGTATTACTGCTGCTATGGCTGAGGCATTGAGACGCACCGCACGAGCCAGAGAGGTGGAGCAAGTGATTTGGACACAATATTTAGAGGTAGAAGCCGAAACTATGCTTCATCACAAAATTGATCAAAAGGGACCACAAGAACCCAACCGATACATTGCACCAAGAATGTGACGACTTTCCAAATCAAGACCAATCTAGGGCCAAGTGTCACTCAAGGTGTAACTCAAACACACAATAAGCAAAAAACCGCCTTTCGGCGGTTTTGCTAATTTATTGATTTTATTGGTCGGGATGAGAGGATTTGAACCTCCGACCACCTACACCCCATGCAGGTGCGCTACCAGGCTGCGCTACATCCCGAGTATTTTCCACAGCAATGCCGTGTGAAATCAGGCGCGCATCTTAACCGAGCAGCGCCAAATAATAAAGCCATTTGATGCAATTTACGCGGCAAGATCACGCGGGTTTTCTCACACGGAACCACAAGGCGTACATTGCGGGCAAAAACAGCAGGGTAAGGAAGGTGCCACCAAATATTCCGCCGATCAGGGTGTAGGCCAATGGTCCCCAGAAGGTGCTTTCGGTGAGCGGGATGAAGGCGAGTACGGCAGCCAAAGCGGTGAGTATGACGGGGCGTGCGCGGCGGATGGTGGCTTCAATGACGGCGGTGTAGCGATCCTGTCCTTGCCGCTCGTTTTCGTTGATTTGCCCCACCAGAATCAGGGTGTTGCGCATGAGAATACCCGCCAGACCGATCAAACCCAGCAAGGCGACAAAACCGAACGGCTGGTTGAACAGCGCCAGAGAGGCGACGGCACCGATCAGGCCCAGGGGCGCGGTCAAAAGCACCATGAACATGCCGGGGAAGGAACGCATGATGAGCATGATCAGGGTCAGCATCAGCAGCACCATGATCGGCATGACCTTGGCGATGGAGGCTTGTGCCTTGGCAGATTCCTCAACCGACCCGCCAATCTGTATCTGATAACCCAGCGGCAAGTCGGCACGGATCGGTTCGAGCTGTTTCCAGATCGCGGCGGTGACATCCGGCGGTTGGGCGCCGCTGACTTCGGCATCCACGTTGATATACGGATCACGATTGCGCCGCTTCATGATGGGGTATTGATACGCGGTGGTGATGTGCCCAAGCTGACCGAGCGGCACGGTTTTGCCGTTATCGAGGCGAATGGGCAGGGCTTCGAGTTGAGCCAATTGGCGCGAGGTGACCGGGGAACCGCGCACGTTCAGATCCACGCTGCGAATATCGACGCGCAATTCGGTGGTCGCCGTGCCGGAAAGCCACATCTGCGTTTGCTCGGCGATAGCTTGGGGGGTGATACCCAACGCGGCCAGGCGCGCCTGATCGAGCTTGAAGTCGAGCACTGGTACTTTTTCACCCCAGGCCAGATGCGGGTCGATGGTGTGTGGATTGGCAGCCATGACGACGCGCACGCGCTCGCCAATGCGCTGAAGCTCACGGATATCCGGCCCCATAACCCGGAACTGTACCGGCCAGATGACCGGCGGGCCGTAAAGCAAGGGATGGGGCCTGATACGCGCCTCAGGGAAATCGCCCGCATCGATTTTCCTTTGCAGCATGGCCTGAAGCTCATCGCGCTCGGTCGCGTTGTGGGCCACCGCAATGATCTTGGCGAACGCCGGATTCGGCAGTTCGGGATTCAACGCCAAAAAGAAACGCGGTGCGCCCTGCCCGATATAGGTTGAGAGCGAATCGAGCTGGGGGGCGCCACGAAGCGCTGCTTCCACACGGTGGGCCACTTTCTGCGTGGCTTCGATGGATGAACCTTCGGGCAGATCGATATCGATCAAGAGTTCAGGGCGATCCGAGCTGGGGAAAAACTGCTTGGCGACGCCCTTGCCCATCACGGCAATAGAGGCAACGAACAGCAGCAAGGTTACGCCCGCGACGATCCAGCGATAATTCACGCAGAAGGTCACGACTCGGCGCAGGCCACGATAAACCCGTCCCTGATACATGCCGGTACTGCCCTCGGGGTGCGGAATAACCTTCGGCAGGAAGTGCACACCCAGATAAGGCGTAAAGACGACGGCAACCAACCAGGAGGCGATCAACGATATGCCGAGAATCCAGAAGATGTTGCCGGCGTACTCGCCGACATTGGACTGGGCAAAACCAATCGGCACAAACCCGACCACGGTAATGAGTGTGCCGATCAGCATGGGCGCTGCCGTGATGCGCCAGGCCGCTGCGGCCGCCTCGACACGATCGACGCCCTCTTCGAGTTTTACCAGCATCATTTCGATGGCGATGATGGCGTCATCGACCAGCAGACCGAGCGAGAGAATCAGGGCGCCCAAGGTGATGCGATCGAGGTTTTTACCTGTCATCAGCATGATACCGAAGGTGATACTGAGCGTCAGCGGCACGGCCAATGCCACGACCAGACCGGCCCGCAAACCCAGCGCGATGAAACCGACCAGCATCACGACGCCCAACGCGATGAAGAACTTGAGCTGAAACGTGTTGACGGCCAGTGCAATCGCATTGGCCTGATCGGTGATCTTGGTGAGTTTGACGCCCAACGGCAGTAACCCGGACTCGGATTTCTCGAAAGCCTCCAGTCGCTTGCCCAGGGCCAGGCCGTTGGCGTTCTTCGCCATCACCACGCCGACGATAATGGCATTCTGGCCTTCGCTTTGAATGATGTAGCTCGGCGGATCGGCATAACCGAGACGCACCTTCGCCACGTCGCCGACGCGAATCACCTTGCCCTGGACATTCAGCGCAGTGTTTTCAATGCGCTGAACCATACCTGGGGCGCTCGCGCGGAAACCTGAATCCAACCGGAAATAGAGCCGCGGCCCAGCCGTTTCGATCAAACCGGCAGGCACGATGGTGTTCTGGGCGGCCAGGGCGCGGCCGACTTCGGCCGGGGTGATACCCAGTACGTTCAGGGTATGGGGGTCGAAATCGACAAACACCTGTTCGGGTTGTTCACCCAGAATATGCGCCTTGGCGACACCCGGCACCTGCAAAACGGCCGAACGCAAACGTTCCGCTTCACGCGCCAGTTCGCGTTGAGGCAATTTCGGCGCCGTCAGGGCATAGAGGGTGAAATACACATCTGAAAAATCGTCGTTGAAGAACGGCCCCCGCACACCTTGCGGCAGTGTCGGTGCCACATCACCCAAGTGCTTGCGCACCTGATAGAACGACTGCTGTACCTGATCAGGCGGCGTATCCTCGCGGAAATTGACCAGCATTTCGATGCGACCGGGGCGCGCGGTGGTTTCCACCCGATCAAAATAGGGCACATCCTGCAGGGCCTTTTCGAGGGGATCGGCCACCTGATCCTGCATTTGCCGGGCCGTGGCACCCGGCCATTGCGCCGTGACCACCATCACCTTGAGCGTGAACGCCGGGTCTTCCGCCCGCCCCAGAGAGACGAACGAATAAATGCCGACCAAGGCCACCATGATGATGAAATACAGGGTAACGGCGCGCTCACGCACCGCCAGTGCCGACAGGTTAAACCCCGAGAACGGGCGGGTGGGCTGTTCGCTCACTGCTTATCTCCCGTTTCGATCACCGTGCCCGTGTCTGTTCCCAGGCCCGGCTGCATGCGTACTTTCTCACCGTCATGGAGCCGATTGACCCCGAGCGCGACGATGGGGGTACCGGTGGGCAGATCGGTCGAAATCACGGCGAATTCATGTTCCAGTCGGTTTACGGTGATAGGCTGCATCTTCACCTTGCCGTCACGCTGCACCACGAACACGGCGGCTTGACTGCCCTGACCGAGAATCGCCGTGATCGGAACAATCTTCGATACGGATTGCCCGGCGAACGACAAGGTGACACTTTGCCCCAACCCGGCCACCACGGAAGGATTCTCCGCCAAGTCGAACCGGACCGACCAAGTCCGACTGGCCGGATCAACCGCGCCGTCTACGGAAGCGAACGTGGCATCGATCGGAGTCGATTGGCCGAAAATGTGCGCTTGGGCTGAATGCGGCAAGCTGGTCAAACGCTGTTCCGGCACAGCCACCAGCGCCTGTCGCGCCTGCCCTGCCGCCAACGTCACCACCGGCTGCCCCGCGCTCACCACCGTGCCTTGATCGGCATCCACCGAGGCCACCACACCGGCAAAAGGTGCCGTGAGATCGGCATAATCCAAGGCCAGTTTCGCCTGATCGAGTTGCGCCCGACTGGCTGTTTGTGCCGCACGAGCGGTTTGTAGGCCGGATTTGGCCTGATCATAATCCTGCGGGCTCGCGAGTTTCCTGGTCAGCAAGGATTGAATGCGGTCGAAGTTCTGCTGCGCGAACCGCGCCTGCGCATCGGCCTGTTGTGCCTGAGCCTGGGCTGCTGCCAGTTTTGCCCGAAGATCGGCAGGGTCCAGCTTCGCCAACACTTCACCCGCCTTGACCCGTGCACCCCGCTCGACCAACCGTTCGGCAATCCGCCCTCCGACCTGGAAGCCCACTACCGACTGGGTTTTTGCCACGACCAGGCCGGTGAGGTCCGGCTGACCGAGCGTTCCGGGCTGAATGGTCGCCACACGCACCACTGGTGGAGGTACATCGACTTTGGGTTGGTCTTTCTGGCAACCTGCCAGAACCACGCTCAAAGCAATCAAAAATGCGGCCATGCCATAGGGTGTCCGCGCCACAATTCCAACACTCATAGTCTTTTCCTCAGGCACCAACGCTACAGACGCCAAATCGCCCGACTGCTGCCATAATTGGTGCCCTTTTGTATTTGTTTGCCATCATATGACCACACTTGTCTGGTTCCGTCAGGATCTGCGCCTCGCTGACCACCCTGCCCTCCATGCGGTGCTGCGCGCACCCACGGACAAAGGCCTCATCATACCGGTTTATATCCATACCGCCGAAACACTTGAGTCGGGTATGGGAACTGGCCATGGCCTTCCTGAAGGCGGTGCCGCGCGCTGGTGGCGACATCATAGCCTCAAAGCTCTTTCCAAAAGCCTGGAAACACGGGGCAGTCGGCTTGTGATCCGACGTGGCGATCCGTTGACCGGGCTCTGGCAACTGATTCGGGAAACGGGCGCCACCCGCGTGGTTTGGCATCGGCGCATGGAACCGGCAGCACGCGAGGAAGACAGCCGGATCAAGGCCACTTTGCGCGCCGAGGGAATCGAGGTTCACTCCTTCAATGGCAATTACCTGCATGAGCCCTGGGAGATTATGAACAAACAGGGCAAACCTTTTCAGGTATTCACACCGTACTGGAAGGCCGTGATCGCAGCCGGACTGGATTTGCCTTCACTGCCCGCGCCCGATGCCCTGCCCGGAGTGCCCGACACACTCGATGGCCTGAGCGTTGAAGCACTCGGACTACTGCCCGAAATCTCCTGGGATCGAGATTTCTATGCGCAATGGCAACCCGGTGAAACCGGCGCCTGGAAACGGTTTGAAGACTTTATGCCCCTGATCGACGATTATGCCGAAGCTCGCAATCTGCTCATCGGTACCGGGGTATCGAAACTCTCCGCGCATCTGCATTTCGGCGAAATCAGCCCGCGTCAGATTGTGCGCCACCTGCTCGATACGCGCGGCAGCGTGCTCGAACCGCGTGGTGTCGAGCATTTCGTGCGTGAACTCGGCTGGCGCGAATTCGGTGCTTATCTCGCCTTTCATTTTCCCGAAACCGTCGATTCACCCTTGGATAAACGGTTTTTGCACTTTGCATGGCGTGATGCACCGGAAGATCTACGGGCCTGGCAACGCGGCCAGACAGGTGTTCCCGTGGTCGATGCCGCCATGCGTTGCCTCTGGCATACAGGGTGGATGCACAATCGCGCGCGGATGATCGTGGCCTCGTTTCTCACCAAGAATCTGTTGATCGATTGGCGGCATGGCGCGGCGTGGTTCATGGACACGCTCGTCGACGCGGACGAACCCAGCAACACCGCAGGCTGGCAATGGACCGCCGGCACCGGGGCCGATGCCGCACCGTATTTTCGCATCTTCAACCCCGTGTTGCAGGCCGAGAAATTCGATCCGGATGGCGCCTTCATTCGCCGTTGGGTGCCCGAACTGGCGCGATTGGATAATCGCTATCTGTACGCGCCCTGGACGGCAGACACGAATACATTACATCAGGCAGGAATCACACTCGGCAAAACCTACCCCGCCCCCATCGTCGATCTCCAAGGCAGCCGCCAGCGGGCCCTGGAACACTTCAATGAGATCAAGCGGGCGCCGTGAGGGGCATTCGTCGACTTGTGCCGAATCACTTCAGCCACAGCCACGCTAATCTGGCAGAATCCTGAACAATCGCAACCATGCAACCAGCAACAGCTTTTCATGAACAGGCAGTGATGAACAGGCAACCATGAATCCGCACTTAAGGCATCCGTTCAGATTCTTCCATGCGTTACGCCACCGGGTCGCCCGCGCCTTGCGCATGGATGCCTGGTTTCCGCATGTCCCCATCGCCCTCGCTGTCGGCTTATCCGGGTTGATGCAGATCACCCAGACCTTGTCGTTGATCGAAGAATTTCTGGCTCTACCCCAGCAAACCATCGAACAGTTCAGCGGCGGGTTCAGCTCGCTGGCGATTCGTGGTATCCCCCATGATGTGATCGGCGTGTTGCTGGTCATCATGTCGATCGGATTGCTGGTTCGTTCTCGGTTGGCCTGGATGGTGACCGTGCTGATGAGCATCGCCAGCCTGTTGCTGGAACTCACGCCATTGGCCTCGCAACCGGCGAGCCTGATTCTGTTCCATGCGGCCGTACTGCTTCTGTTGCTGCTCAATCGCCAGCATTTCCAGCGCGCCAGCCTCACCACCGGCACCCTGTTCTCGATCACCGGAGTGCTGCTCACGCTGGGTTTCGGTGTCATTGGTTCCTATGTGCTCGGCGCCCAGTTCAAACCAGCTATTAGCGATTTCCCGACCGCGCTCTATTTCACCATCGTCACCATGTCCACCGTCGGTTATGGCGACATCATCGCGCAAACCACCGAAGCGCGGATGTTCACTATCAGCCTGATTATTCTGGGATTATTGGTCTTCGCCACATCGCTGACCGCGATTCTGGGGCCGATGATGAATCAGCAAATCATGAAACTCGTCCAACCCGGGAGCAAGAAAATGCAACGCAAGGATCATATTATCGTGGTCGGCAACGGGCCATTCGCCCGAAATGCGGCGGATTCGCTGGAAAAGCGCGGCCTTGAAGTGACCCGCATCCTGCCAGCCCCACCCACGCCGGGTTCGGATATACCGAATGATTTCATCATCGGTGACGGCTCCGACAGCGATATCCTGTTGAAGGCCCAAGCCGATACTGCCCGCGCCATCATTGCGCTGACCGAAGACGATTCCGAGAATGCGTTCATCATCCTGGCTGCACGCGAAGTCAATGAAAAACTCAAGACCGTGGTTGCCGTCAGTGATGCGCACAATCTTAACAAGATCAAACGCGTACATCCCGATGTGGTGCTGGCCTTGCCCATTATCGGAGCCGAACTACTGGCCATGGCATTGAGCGGCGAAGAGATCAAGACCGACGCACTGTTCGAGCAATTGCTGAAACTCGATTAGCACCTTGGTAACACCCCCTCACCCATGCAGTGCCTGTCCGGATAGACATCAGGTATTTTCCAAACTTCCTATTGAGTGATCCAATATGTCGATATATAGTGAACGTGATTTTGGTGAATTTGTTCTGCCACTCGCCCTGAAATTTGGTGATCAGGAAATTTCCAACCGCCGCATGAAGCTGCTGGAAGCCGTACACCAAACCGGATCGATCAGCGGCGCGGCCAAGGCCATCGGCATGACGTACAAAGCGGCTTGGGATGCAATCGACGCCATCAACAACCGCGCGGCAAAACCGGTGGTCGTTTCGCAGCACGGTGGTGCGGGGGGCGGCGGCGCGGTTTTGTCGGAATACGGCGAGGAACTGATTACTGCCTTCAGCAAGCTAGAAGCGATGCAGCAGGAACTGACCACGCTGTTTGAACGCCACCAAATCGAACATTTAACCCATGACTTACGGAGTATTTTGATGAAAACAAGCGCGCGCAACACCTTTTCCGGCACCGTCAAATCACTGACCAAAGGCGCCGTAAATTCAGAGGTGGTGCTTGGCCTTCAAGGCAACGATGAGATCACCGCCATTATCACCAACGGCAGCGTAGAGAACATGGAGCTTGCCGTCGGCAAACCGGCCTTCGCCATGGTCAAGGCCAGCTTCATTATCGTATCGCCCGAACCCATGAGCACATCGGCACGCAACCAACTGTGCGGTGTAGTCGAGCGCGTGACTGATGGCTCGGTGAATGCCGAAGTGGTCATCAAGCTGGCCGGGGGCAATCTGGTTACCGCAATGATTACCGAAGGCAGCGCCCACTCACTGGGCCTCAAGGCGGGTGATAAAGCCTGTGCGATCATCAAGGCCAGCCACGTGATTATCGGCGTGGACAACTGATAGAGATTCAAACCCGCAAGCGATGAGGCACGCCCCATCGCTTTTTTTTGACCATCGATATGTACCAAGATACCCATCGGAGAAGTGATATGAAAAATATGTTTAACACGTCCTTGAAGTTTGCATGGAACAAAGCCGCCATTGCCACCATGGCAACCACGCTGGCACTGGGCGCCGGCATCACCAGCGCGCAGGCCGACACCATCACGGTGGCCGTGGCTGCCAATTTCACCAAGGCAGCCGAGCAAATCGGTGCGCAATGGACAAAAGAAACCGGCAACAAGGTTCGGTTCTCGTTTGGCCCGACCGGTGGTTTGTACTCCCAGATCAACAACGGCGCGCCGTTCGACGCATTCTTCTCCGCTGATACCAAGGCGCCAGAACGGCTTGTCAAAGCAGGCAAAGCCAGTGATTATCGAGTGTACGCTCAGGGTAAGCTGGCCTTGTACAGCACCAGTCTGCCAGTCGCCAAACAGCATGACCAGATCATCAAGGCAGCCGAATTCAACCACATTGCGGTCGCCAACCCCAAGGCGGCACCCTATGGTGCAGCAGCTGAAACAGTCCTCAAAAAAATGGGCATGTACGACAAACTTAAAAGTGAGCAGAAATTGGTCACAGGTGAAAGCATCACCGCGACTTTCCAGTTCGTGATGACCGGCAATGCGCAACTCGGATTTGTCGCTTTATCTCAAATCATGGACCCGCAAAGCCCCGCACACAACAAAGGCGAATACTGGCTGGTACCGCAGAAAGACTACGCGCCCATCAATCAAGGTGCTGTCCTGATCACGAGCAGCAAGCACGCCAAAACAGCCAAAGAATTTCTCGATTACATGAATAGCCCGGCGGCTAAGAAAATCATCGAGAGCTATGGTTACTCCCATGTACCCGATTGATCGGTTGTCCCGTATGCGCCGGCGGCTAAGAAAATCATCGAGAGCTATGGTTACGCCATGCCGGAATAACGGTTTTTCGCTAAGTAAAACTGCTCGGCCCAACGGCGCTTTAAACCGTACGGGCTGAATTATAAAAGGCGCCATGGAATGAATCTGAAACGCCATTCTTCAGAAGCCAAACAAGCAAACTAGCACAGATACGTTTATCCCCCCGCTTGCCCGAGTGCCTGTGCAGTTCGGGTGTTTTTTTGAGTGAGCCAACATCATCAGCCGGTCCTGATCATGTGACTGCAAATTGATGCACGTATTGGAGACAATAACCGATGCAAATTATGGGTTACCCACTGGATATTGATCCGATCTTATTGACGCTCGAAGTAGCCACAATCACCGCCATCGTGCTGCTTTTAATCGGCACACCGATTGCCTGGTGGCTGGCCAATATGCATTCGCGCGCAAGAATTTTTCTGGAAGCACTGGTTGCGCTGCCCCTCGTGCTGCCACCCACCGTATTGGGCTTTTATCTGATCGTCGCGCTCAATCCGGACGGTTCGATCGCCCAGTTTCTCAAGTTTTTCGGAATTACCGGTCAACTGACGTTTAACAAAACCGGCCTCGTGATCGGTTCGGTCGTGTATTCGTTGCCCTTTACCGTGCAGCCGATCATGGCAGCCTTTGAAGCGCTGCCGACGCAGATTGTCGATGCGGCCCGCACCATGCGCGCTTCGTTCTTCGACCGGTTTTTCACCGTGATCGTCCCGTTGGCGCGGCAGGGTTTTCTGGTCGGCGTGGTTCTGACATTCGCGCATACGGTCGGCGAATTCGGTGTCGTGCTGATGGTCGGCGGCAATATTGAAGGCATGACACGCACCGTTTCGATTGCGATTTTCGATCATGTGGAATCGCTCGAATACACCGAAGCGCACGTGCTGTCGATCCTGATGGTCATTTTCTCGTTGCTGGTACTTATGTTTGTGTACGGCCTGAACCGCCGTTTACAGGTCAAGGCGGTATAACTGATGTTTCAAGGAAATTTACAACTCAAACTGGGCAATTTTGAACTCAACTCGGGCGAATTTGCCTTTGATTCATCGGGCGTCACTGTATTGTTCGGCCGTTCCGGATCGGGCAAATCCACCCTGCTGCGCGCAATGTCGGGGCTGGATAAGCACGCGCGTGGTGAATTCAAGTTCAACGATGAGATCTGGCAATCCGGCAAAAAAGCATTGCCAGTCGAACAACGCGATATTGGCTTTGTATTTCAAACGGCGGCCCTGCTGCCCAATAAAAATGTACAGGGCAATCTCGACTATGCCATCAAACGCATACCCAAACAGCGCCAGCATGGCCCCTCGACAGAGGAAATAATCGAGCGCGTGGGCATTCGACACTTGCTCAATCGCCCGGTGGATAATCTTTCCGGTGGTGAGCGTCAGCGCGTCGCCATCGCCCGCGCCCTGCTGACCCGCCCACGGCTTCTGATGATGGATGAACCGCTCTCTGCACTGGACTGGCGGGCCAAAAGCGAGCTGTTGCTGCTTATCGAATCGGTGATCGCCGACTACCAAATCCCGACGCTGTACATCACCCACGCCCCCGTCGAAGTCGAGCGTTTGGCCAATCGCGTCGTATTCATGGCCGATGGTCGAATCACTTCGGTGGAATCCCTCGCTGAAGCCACCAGCCGCATCGACTCCCCCTTGTTCACAGAAGAAGGCCCCGTGTCCGTCGTGCATGGTCAATTGGGTGAAATCGACCCCGACGGCCTGATTGCCTTCGAATCGCGCCAACAGCCCGAAGCCGAGCCGGCCTTTACCTTCTGGCTCAACCGCGCGGAGCACAGCAGCCCGCATACACCCGGTGCCAAAGCACGCCTACGGGTACTCGCGCGGGATGTCGCCATTGCGCGGCATCGGCCCGAGGGCTTGAGTATGCTCAATCAGATTCCAGCCCGAATCGAGCGCATCGAGGCCGATCCTCAAACCCACCGCCAAGTTGTTTTTCTGACACTGAACGATGGACAAACCCTGATCGCCGAACTCAGCCGCCGATCGGTGAATGTTTTGAATTTATCGGCTGATCAGTCGGTATTCGCCTTGGTGAAAACCGCGGCCTTGCTCGATCAATAAACGCATGTGGAGAAAACCATGAAAACAGGTGCAAAGCGACGAGCCACCCAAGGTTTTTTTGCCGGTGGCGTGATCGGTGGCATTGGTGGCTTGATTGGCCTGGGTGGCGCGGAATTTCGCCTTCCCGTACTCAAAGGCCTGTTCAAACTACCCACGCTTGAAGCGATTATTTTCAACAAGGCCATGAGTCTTGTGGTGGTGGCAACCGCTTTGCTGGCGCGCAGCAGCGGCATCGAATGGTCTTCTCTGTTCGCCCAGTGGCCTATTGCCGTCAACCTGTTGGCCGGTTCGCTGATCGGTGCCTGGTTTGCCGCCGGGGTTGCCATGCGCGTCAAAGCAACCACACTTGACCGGCTGGTTTTTTTCCTGCTCGTCGGGTTGGCGTTTGTGATGATCACCGAGCATGTCTTCAACCTGCATTGGCTGGGCGGCGCACTCATCGACGATGGGCCACTGCGCTGGGTGGTGGGTTTGGTAGCGGGGCTGGTGATCGGTATCGTCGCGGCGGTGCTCGGCGTCGCCGGGGGCGAGCTTTTAATCCCCACCATCACGATTTTATACGGCATCGACATCAAACTGGCGGGTAGCCTGTCTCTGGCCATTTCGCTGCCCACGATGCTGGTCGGCTTTGCACGCTATTCGCAATCAGGCAGCTTTGGCGTGCTCGGGCGCGAAAAACCCCTGTTTTTCAGCATGACGGCTGGCTCGTTCGTGGGCGCGGTGCTCGGCGGGCTTGCCATCGGTTTAGTTGCGACCAACTGGCTGATTATCGGGTTGGCGGTGATTCTGCTGATTTCCGCGTACAAAACCTTTCAGCACAGCAAGGCGGATGAAAAAAACCCAGCCTAGGCTGGGTTTGCGTTAGCCATAAAAGAACGCAATCAGTTGAGCGATGCAGTGACCGAGAATGCGCCTCGAATATCGCCCAGCTTGTAACCGGTCGCTTCATCCTTCGGGTAGAGCGATTTGATCTTGCTCAATACAGCGGGAGCTACGTTGGTGCCGTGGCAGGTCAGGCACACCTCACCGGTTGGAATCGCTTTCATCAAACGAAGTTCATTTTGCCCATCGACTTCAACCGTTTGATGCCAGACGATTTTTCCGATGGGCTTGCCTGCTTTCTTTTCAGCCTCAAATTGTTCCAGCACGGTTTTTTCCCAAGGCTGGGGCGCTATGGCGCGCGGCTTGAGTGAGGTGCGATGAATTTCAAGATCGTATTTTTTACCCACCTGCGCTGCAATTTGCGGGGCTTGGGTATGACAAACGGGGATGGCAGCCATTGGCCCGCCCGCCTTCATGGCCGTTTGCAAGGCGGCTTTGAGCGTGGTGGCGTATTCCTTGATGGCTGCTTGAGATTTTTGCAAGGCTGCCTGTTCAGATTCGGACATGTCCGCCTGAACCGCTAACGGGGAAAGAGCAAGGGCAGCGAACACAGAAAGCACGACGGGACGGAATGAATTGATTGGCATCGGTGTATCTCCAGGAGTTTTTATCAAAAACAAGGCGTTTCAAACGTGATGTTCACAAAGATAATAGTTTAGTCTTTATGCCCATTAAAATGGCTTGGCTAATCGTAACGTCTTTCAATAAGATTTATCGCTTACGTTTATTCTCCCGGAATTAATCTCCCAGGATTAATTTCTTGGGGCTCATAGCCGATGAACCGATTCAACTGCGGGTAATCCCTGCAAGCGTTTGATCAGCCCGGCGGTATCACCGGCGGCGGGTAACTCCAAGGTCACGGCCATATCCGTCAGGCCACTGTTTCGTTCCAATCGACTGCGACTCTCGACCACGCGCGCCTTGAACGGTGCCAGCACCGGCCCGAGGTCCGCCCAGAATCGGGCCACATCTTCCAGCAGGAAATCGAGCTTCAGAACCTGCGCCCAGCCGGTTGGCTGACTTGGCCACTCGACGGCCAGAATCCGTTCCGGAAACTCGGCCTGCAGATGGCGAATATTCGTGCAGTCGCGCTTATGCAGTTTGAGTCCTTGCCCCCGGGTGATGAATGCCAGTACCGGATCGCCGGGACGTGGATTACAACAGCCCGCTGGCTGCGCCTTCATGCCATCGAGCGACAGCACTGCTTCGTCCGGCGACAGGGCCGCGCCCGAAACGGAGGCGTTTTTTAACCGCTGCGCCGGTGCTGGCTCTTGCTCCGGCAATTTAATGACCTCACGGGCCGCATTGAGCAAGCTATTGGCATCGAGTTTGTGATTACCGACGGCTTCAAACAACGCATCCAGACTCTTGAGCTTGAGTGCGGTCACCAGTTTGGATTGTGCCTGCCGATTCAACCCCAGGCGACGAAACAAACGATCGCAATGCGCCGCGCCCGCCTCCCGGGCCGCCGTCTGATCCAAACGGTGGAACCAGTTGCGGACCTTCGCCCGCGCACTGGCCGAATGCAGAAATCCGGCCTGCGCATTGCCCCATTCACGGCTGGGGCCGGGGGTCGGCTGGGTGAGAATTTCCACCTGATCGGCCTGATTCAACACGGTTTTGATCGGCACGATCTGGCCGTTGATTTTCGCCCCGCGACAACGATGCCCGACAAGGGTATGCACACGGTAGGCATAATCGAGTACGGTCGAACCCAGCGGCAGGGCGATGATGTCGCCTTGCGGTGTGAAGACGTACACTTCTTCCACACGTGGCTGCGCCGTACCACCCGCCGCCAACGCCTGCCGCAGGCGGTTCAATTCGGCGGCAAAGGGGTCTTCCTGTTGCCCGCCGCCTTCCTTGTATCGCCAGTGCGCGGCCACGCCCAGTTCTGCCTGTTCGTGCATGGCACGGGTACGAATCTGAATTTCGACCACCTTGTCCTCCAGCGCGTGCACGGCCGTGTGCAAGGACTGATAGCCGTTTTCCTTCGGGCGAGCGATGTAATCGTCATATTCCGCCTCGATGGGCGTAAACAGGTTGTGCGCGACACTCAGGGCTGCGTAGCAATCCTGCAGCGTTTCGACTTCGACCCGCAGGGCGCGCACGTCAAACAGGCCATCGAAGCTGAGTTTCTTGCGCTGCATCTTGCCCCAGATGCTGTAGATGTGTTTTGGGCGGCCATACACCCGCGCCTTGATGCCCGCCTCCGCCAATGCCGATTCCAGCGCGGTGCGCACGCGCTGCAAATAGGCTTCCCGCTCGGTGCGCCGCTCATCGAGCAGGTGCGCAATGCGCTTGTAGATGTCCGGTTCCAGATGACGGAAGGCGAGGTCTTCGAGCTCCCACTTGATCTGGCCCAACCCCAAGCGGTGTGCGATGGGCGCGTACACATCCAGCGTTTCAGCCGCGATGGCCCGACGTTTGGCCTGATCCGGTTCGAATACGAGCCCACGCAACCGCTCCAGCCGATGCACGAGCTGAATCAGCATGACGCGCACGTCGCTGATGGCGCTCAGCAATAACCGACGCAGATTCTCGTACCAGTCGGCCTGCTGGTCGCGCCGATACTGCTCGCCCAACTGCAACAGGCGCTGCATTTGCGCCACCTGCCCGGCCACCACCTCACCATAGTCCCGCCGCAATTGCTCTTGATCCATCTTGCCCTGCAAACGAGGATCTGCCAGAACGCAGGACTGAACGGTTTCAATATCCGCACCGATTTCGAGCAGATCCAAAGCCGCACGTGGCCCACGGGCGCGCGTGACCACACCATCCCATACGGAACCTGCCAAGCGACAGGCGGCAAGAACCTGCGTGTTTCCCGCCGTGCGTTCGGCAAGCTCGCTGCATAAAGACTCATTTGGCGCATCGAGGGCATAGCGCATGATTCAACTCTCACAAACCGGCGATCAAGACGAAAAATAGCCTATCAGTATAGGGTTTTGGCAAGGGAAGTTCCGGATCAATGCAAGACTTGCCGAACAAACCACCCCCAACCTCGCTCATCGGTTCACCCGAGGGGGCCGTTCCGTGCTTTAATTCGGGTCGAAATGACGACCGACAAAAAAGGCCCACACCATGACCGCTAAAAAAACGTTTGATTTGAACGCAGAACACCATCGCATCAATCGCAATTCCTGGCTGCGTGCGTCCGTGATGGGCGCGAACGACGGTATCGTCTCGGTATCGAGCTTGATGCTCGGCTTCATCGCCTCGAATGCCGACAACCACACCATTGTCCTGGCGGGTTTGGCCGGATTGGTGGCGGGCGCCATGTCGATGGCGGCGGGTGAGTATGTGTCCGTGCAATCACAAAAAGATACGGAGCAAGCCGATCTCGCACAGGAAGCTCAAGAACTTGAGCGCAATTACGAATATGAACTTCAGGAACTGGCGGCCATTTACACGGATCGCGGCCTTTCGCCCGCACTGGCTGACCAGGTCGCCAAGGAACTGATGGAAAAGGATGCTTTGGGCGCCCACGCCCGCGACGAACTGGGCTTGCATGAAATTTCCCGCGCTCGTCCACTGCAAGCGGCGCTCTCATCGGCTGCCGCGTTCTCGATCGGTGCCGGCATGCCGCTGGTGTCAGCCTTGTTACTCCCGCAAGCATGGCTGTTCGGCGGCGTCATCGCCATCACCCTGCTCGCACTCGTTATTCTTGGCAGCCTCGCCGCCTGGACCGGCGGTGCGTCCATCGTCCGCGGTGCCTCCCGTGTGTTGATTTGGGGCGCGCTGGCCATGGCAGCCACCTCATTGATCGGTCATTTCTTTGGCATCAGTGTCTGACCCGATGGGTTCAACATTTGAAGGGGCTTGAAGAGGGCTTGCCATTAACGGCCTCAAGCGAGGATAATGCTAGGGAGCCTCTGCACGAATCGATAGCGTCTCTGCGGGACCTCCAAGGGCCCAGATGCAAGGCGTGGTGCGCAGGGAATGGCCGTAGCCATTCTCAAGCGCCGCAACGCTGCAGATGGGCCCTTGGCGGCCCGCCCGGACGGGGCTTGCGGGTTTGTCCGCACTCGGCGTTGCCGCCTCTCGATGGGCAATGAGCCCATCTTCGAGTCGGCGCCTTGATTGCGAACAAACCCGCAAGCCAGAGGCACTATCGATTCGTGCAGAGGCTCCCTAGCCCTTCGCGGGTGTAGTTCAATGGTAGAACTTCTGCTTCCCAAGCAGATAGCGAGGGTTCGATTCCCTTCACCCGCTCCAGAACTTTTCAGGGCCCGTATGGGCCTTTTGTCTTTTTGAGATTCGGAGAACGACCACAAAGTCATGCACCGAGTCGCTAAGGGCGACTGCTTCGGTCTATTATTCTTCTTCTCAACCAAACATCAGAGTCACGTTTTGTCTCAGACTGATTGCATTATTGTCGGAAGTGGAGTCGCCGGGTTATCCAGCGCATTGCGCCTGGCCAAGGCCGGTTGGCGCGTCACCGTGCTTGAGCGGGAAGAAATCGGTCGCGAGGCCTCCTGGGCTGGCGGCGGCATTTTATGCCCGCTCTACGGTTGGCGTTATCCGGAACCGGTCATGCGCCTGGCCGCTGCGGGTATGGCACAGTACCGTGGTTTCACGGACGAATTGTGCGCAGACGGCCATACCGATCCTGAGCTCTTCACCAGCGGCATGTTAATTCTCGATGCGGGATCAACACCTGCTGAACAAACCGACGCTTCGAATTGGGCAACGCGTTACGGCATCCGGCACCAGTGGCAGGATGCGAGCCAGCACTTTCCGCACCTGTCTCAGGAACACGCCCTCTGGCTGCCGGACATCGAAACCGTCCGTAACCCGCGGCTGATGCGGGCGCTGGTGGAATCCGTTCGTGCAGCAGGGGTGGATATCCGTGCGCACACACCGGTGCATGGTTTGATTCTGGAAGGCGCTCAGGCCATCGGTGTTCGCACTCAACATGGTGATCTGTTCGCCGCGCATGTGCTGATCACGGCGGGCGCCTGGTCCGGGCAGTTGGTGCCCGACCCGCTGATCCCCGGCTTGAGCCCGGCCGATATCTTCCCTGTTCGCGGGCAGATGATCCGTTTCGATGCCGCAATGCACACGGGGCTTCCCACCATTTTGATGGATGAAGGCATTTACCTGATTCCACGCAAGGATGGTTCTGTGGTTGTTGGCTCCACGGTCGAGCACGTCGGTTTCGACAAGCATACGACGGATGAAGCCATGACCCGCCTGCACCGCAAGGCAGTTGAGCTCTGGCCGAATCTGGCCCACGCCCCGATTGCACAGCAATGGTCCGGCCTGCGTCCCGGCACCCGCGACGAAATCCCCTACATCGGCGCGCATCCAGAGATCGCGGGTTTGTTCGTCAGCACGGGGTTCTACCGCAACGGGCTGGCGATGGCGCCTGCCGTGGCCGAACTCATTACCGATGTGATGCTGGGCCGAGCGACACAAATCGATCTCGGCGATTACCGGATCGATCGCCCGTAAGAGTCGAGCAAAGAAGACCGAAAACAGAAAAGCCTGAGTCGTCCGACATGGATGTCCTCAGGCTTTTCCTGTTTCAAACGAGGGCTCTGTTTGCCCTCACCAATTAACAGATGCTCTGCCAGAGACAACCTGCTGCGCAAGCGGCTGAATTAAAGCGCATCCTCGTTCTCTTCACCCGTACGAATCCGCACGGCGCGCTCGACCGGGAACACGAAAATCTTGCCATCACCGATCTTGCCGGAATGCGCCGCCTTGATGATGGCGTCCAGAACGGCATCGACCAAGCCATCGGCAACCACGATTTCCAGTTTGATTTTCGGCAGGAAATCGACCACATACTCAGCACCACGATAGAGCTCTGTATGGCCTTTCTGCCGGCCGAAACCCTTGACTTCCGTTGCTGTCATGCCATTGATACCCAGCTCCATCAGTGCGGTGCGCACGTCATCGAGACGGAAGGGTTTAATGATGGCTTCGATCTTTTTCATGCAATTGTCCTTCGGTTTAGTGGTTGCTGTAATGACAGGATATTAAGCCATATCCACCGGATCAACATCAATCGACCAGCGAATTCCTTTTGTGCGGCGACTGCCCTGCCAGGATTCGAGTTGACCCAGTGCCGCGTGCAGCCTTGGGCGATCGTCCGCCAGAATTAGTAATTGGTAACGATAACGGCCCGCGCGTCGCGCCAGAGGCGCAGGTACCGGCCCCCATACATCCAATGGGCTATCGGCAGGATCGGCAAGGTGTTCATGCAACCAGTCGGCCATGTGGGTCAAAAGATCCCTTGGGGCATCGACATCCCGGGCATCCGCTCGGATCAGTGCCGCCGCACGCACGGGCGGCAATCCGGCTTCGGCCCGCTCCGCAAGCAGAGTTTGCGCAAAGCTGGCGTAACCGGCATGGATCAGTCGATTCAGGCCGACGTGTTCTGGCTGATGCGTCTGCACCAGAACCGTTCCGGCGCGGCTGGCCCGCCCTGCCCGCCCCGCCACCTGAATCAGTTGCTGCGCAAACCGCTCGGCACCACGAAAATCATTGGCGAACAATGCCTGATCCGCATCCACAACGGCAACCAGCGAAACGTGGGGAAAATCATGCCCTTTGACCAGAATTTGCGTACCGACGATCAAGCGCGCCTCGCCGGATTGAATGCGTGCCAGCCGACGATCCAATTCTCCCACCCGGCTTAGGGCATCCCGATCGAGCCGTTCGATACCGAATCCGGGAAATAGCCCCGTCAACACATCTTCGAGCTGTTCCGTACCCAGGCCGCGTGGTGAGAGCTGCGTGGAACAACTCGGGCAAACCGATGGCGGCTGACGCTCGAATCCGCAGTGATGACAACGCAGTCGGTTTGCTCCCCGGTGCCAGGTCATGAACGAATCGCAATGCGGGCACTCGGCCACCCAGCCACAGGCATGACACAACAGATTCGAGGCATAACCTCGCCGGTTGAGGTATAGCATCACCTGTCCGCCCGCGAGCAGATGCGTTTCGATGGCAGCAGCCAGCTCATCCGACAACCCGCCGCGCATCCGTTGCTGTCGCACGTCCAGTAGAAGGATATCCGGCATGGCCGCTCCACCCGCCCGTTCCGGCAGGGTCAGCAGGTGATAGCGTCCCAAGGAAACATTGCGCAGTGATTCGAGCGACGGTGTGGCCGAACCCAGCATGATGGGCACGCCCAAACGCCGCGCGCGCCAGATGGCTACGTCGCGTGCGTGATAGCCAAAGCCTTCGGACTGCTTGAACGAGCCGTCGTGCTCCTCATCCACCACGATCAGCCCCAAATCGGCAAACGGCTGGAATACGGCAGACCGGGTACCGATCACGACTTTCGCGTCACCCGAACGCGCCGCCAGCCAGGCATTCAACCGGTCGCCATCGTTCAAGCCCGAATGCAGCACGGCAGGAACCAAGCCCAACCGATCCGTAAAGCGGGAAACCAACTGCGGCGTCAGGGCGATTTCGGGCACCAGAATCATTACCTGCCGGCCCTGCGCCAAGACCTGATCGATTAAGTTCAAATAGACTTCCGTCTTGCCGCTACCGGTCACGCCTTCAAGCAGCCAGACCCCGAAACGGTCAAGAGAGGCAGCGACTGCCGTGACTGCTGCTGATTGCGCTTCATTCAGAGTCGGAGCAGGCAGGGTGTTGGCGGACGTATCGGCCCGCAATGGCCACATCGAGGACACGGTTTGTTCGAACGGCTCGATCAAACCCATATCGGCCAGCCGCTGCCGCACCGCCTTGGGGAAATCCCGCAACCGGGATTCGGACACACCCTCAGGCGTTTGCGCGATCCGTTCCAGCAACGCGCGCTGACGCACACCGCGCAAGGTTCGTTCGACCAGGGCCTGTTCGCCGGACGGCAGAATACGCCACGCCATGCCACGCAGAGACTGGCCTTGGCGCAGGCTCGGTGCCAGCGCCGCCAGCACGGTTTCACCCAAAGGGAAATGGTAGTAATCGGCAGCCCACCCAAGGCAGGCCAGCAGGTCGACGTCCAGCAGCGGTTCGTCATCCAGAACCGACAGCACGGGTTTGATCACCCAATCGGCTTCTTTCTTCGCCGGGGACCAAAGCACGCCCATGCGTTGCCCCTTGCCCAGCGGGACCTGTACCCGCATTCCGGCCTGAGCATTCACATCGACAGACACAGCGTAGGTGAACAAGGTCTGCAACGGCCCCGGCAAGGCGACTTGCCAATACACCATGCCTTCGCCCGAAGATGCTTCGCGCGTGCTGATGGACGGGTCGATGTTGGGTTTGGGCATGAGATGTTCAGCAGGTGCGGATGAGGTCGCCGTGATATCAAAATAGCGCTCATCATAACCCAAGGAGCATGTTGATGGTTCGAGCAGGAAACGGCTCGCAACCGGGCAATTTCCAGTGCCCTCGCCAGTTTAAAGATTAAACAAAAAAGCCCGCATTTAAGCGGGCCTTTAAGGGGTTCCTCGAAAAACCGTCGCGGGCTGCCGCCAGCTTAATGCATTGCAGGCGCAAGCCCGCGTTCAGTAGGTTTTTCGAGGTGATCATAAATAGATCTGTGCAAGTATCCGTCACTCCCACTCTATTGTAAACAAGACATTTTTATCTTTTATATTCAATGGCTTATTTTCCTGCTAATTGGTAATACCATGAAAAATACCATGCTCAGAAAAGGCTTAACAATATTTTGAAAAATTGCC
>NZ_JAQTTX010000058.1 GCF_028710545.1 Halothiobacillus sp.
ACCCTGTCGTTCGATCTCAAACCCGGCTATTCGCTCGATCAGGTCAGCCGGGCCATTGAACAAACCGCATTGGAACATCTGCCCCAGAATGTCAGCGGCCAGTTCGCCGGTTCCGCGCAGGCATTCCAGGACTCGCTCAAGACGCTACCGTTACTGCTCGGTGCCACCATTCTTGTGATCTACGTCATCCTTGCGATCCTGTATGAACACTTCATTCACCCGCTCACCATCCTGACCGCCCTGCCCCTGGCCGGCTTCGGCGCGCTGGCTTCGCTGTATCTGTTCAACCAGCCGCTCGATGTGTTCAGCTTTGTCGGCATCATCATGCTGGTGGGGTTGGTGAAGAAAAACGGCATCATCATGCTAGATTTCGCCATCCACCGACGACGTGAAGGCGAAAGCGCGATTGATGCGATGGTTGATGCCTGTGCCGTGCGTTTCCGGCCGATCATGATGACCACACTCGCCGCCATTCTGGGCACCCTGCCCATTGCCGTCGGCTTCGGAGCGCAAGCAGAAGCGCATCAGGCGCTGGGAATTGCCGTTGTCGGTGGCTTGGTGTTTTCCCAACTATTGACGCTGTACGTCACTCCGGCGTTCTACGTGGTGGCCGAAGGGCTGACTGGACGGAAAAATAAAAGACCCGTGGAAGAATCGGCCATGGCCGATATGGCCCGAACTAATCAAGAATAAGCCAGCAGCAAGGCGATCATCACCAGTGCGCCGAATACGTTATTCCGCAGAAAGGCACGAACGCAATGCGCGGGGTCGCGGTCCCGGGCGGAATACACAATCCATACCGCACTGACAGCGGCCAACAACAGCGCCATGAACGGGATCAGACCGAACCCCTGAATCACGCCGATCAGGATCAGGGTCGCCAGTGTGGCGACATACAGCGCGCTTACGATCAGCAAGTCGAAGCGACCGAACAGCACGGCAGTCGATTTCACGCCCACCTTCAGATCGTCCTCCCGATCAGCCATCGCATACAGTGTGTCGTAGGCCACCGTCCAGAACATATTGGCGAGGAACAGCAACCAGCCAACCATGGGAACCGTTCCGGTCTGGGCGGCAAACGCCATTGGAATAGCCCAGCCGAATGCCATGCCGAGTTGAACCTGCGGCAAGTGGTGAAAGCGTTTTCCGAAGGGATATGTTGCCGCCAGAATCAATGCCACGATCGAAAGCAGAATCGTCGTGGTATTGAGTTGCAACACCAGAACCAACCCCACCAGTGACAGGAACACGAACACACCAACCGCCTCACTCGGCCGGATCAACCCGGCCGCCAGCGGGCGGTTTTTCGTGCGCGCCACATGCCCATCGACATGTCTGTCGGCGTAATCGTTGATGGCACAACCGGCCGACCGCATCACCACCACGCCCAGCGTAAAAATCACGAGCAGACGCCAATCGGGCACGCCGCCGGCCGCCAGCCACAGGGCCCACCACGTCGGCCATAGCAAGAGATAAATACCAATCGGGCGGTTTAAGCGCGTCAGCGCGATATACAGCGGCAGACGATCCCGGATGAGTTGCAGAAAATGAGTCAAGGCGACCTCTGGACGTAGATAGCCAATCAGACCGTACAGGCAGAAGGCGAGGTTATCTTAGGGTTTGTGCTCGCCGCCTCGTCTCTCGCCCTCGGCAAATACCGCCACCACGCGACCGGTGGGTCCTTCGGATTCATTGGGCGGATATAACGGGCGCTTTCCGCGAGCTTGTTTTCATTGTCATAGTCCATGCCATGTTTGTTGAAGCTGGACAGAATCCGTTCACGGGAAATGGCCTCCATCTCGCCGATCAATCCCGGGTGATACCGCAGGACAAAATCGGGCTGGAAGAAAAAATAGGTCTGATCGAACCCGTGCGGATAACGCGGGTGATCCGGCGGGTAGCAAGTGCCGAATGTGGTCAAAAACATGGATTCACCGGCCCAGTCGAATTTCCATTCCGGCTTGCCCGGCTCGCCTTCAAGGCATTGGGAATGAGCCGGGTCGATGCTGTTGAGCACCGTCAGTAACCGGGCTGTGGTGCGGGCAAGTTCATCGAGACTGGAACTGAACACCGCGGGTATGCGGAACGCAAAACCCTTGAATTTCTCCTTGCGCGCGATGGTCATGAAACGGAACAGACCTTGAGCGAAACGGGCGGCGTTCTGCTCGAACGTTTCGTTACCACGCCAGTCGTCCGCACCCCAGTATTTTCCTGAGGGCGCAAAAATACAGTGTGTTTTTTCAATGGCCGTGATGAATTCGAGATGCGTCGGCGAGAATACCGGCTCGTAAGCCAAAGGGTTCCGGGCACGAGATTTCAACAAGGCCAACACCGATGGCGCGCCCCAGGCCGATTCCAACACACCCAGATGTTCCGGTTGGTTCACGGCAATCCAGGCAAACAATTCATTGGTCAGCAACTGAACAGAAGCGTCTTCTGTTTCCGGCAAGCGAGGCGCCGTCTCGATTCGGGCGTAAAAGTTCAGTGTATTGCGCAAGGCTGCAAGCCATTCGGGCAAGCGCTGCTGCGGGAACGCTTCGCGGTGCTCGGCATTACGGCAGGTTTTCAGGAATTTTTCGGGCTGAACATAATAGCGGTGAGCCGTCAGCAAGGTGATATAGGAAAGCAGCGCCTGATCCGCTGCATCGGCAAGACGGTTCGACGCCCAGCGGCCCAACAGATGATCCAGCAGGGATAAGGTGCCGACATCGTCCAGCTCTGTCCCCTTGGATCGGGCAAATGCATCGGCCGCCCGCCGTCCAAGTACGAATATTTTCATTAAATTCATGGGTATCTTCTCTTCAAATCTGGCGCGAAAGGTACCGTAATTCCCCCGTCAGGACAAAGTTTGGCCGCTCGATTTGCGGACATGACCAAGGCAAAATCGAAGCTGTTACACGTCCATCGTGCCTTGGTGCACGAAGTCGTCGAACGTTGGCAGGGATTGTAGAGAATCCAGGCCGAAATCCTGAAGAAACTGTGCCGTGGTGCCCAATAGTTCCGGTTTGCCCGGTGTGTCCTTATGGCCGACCGACCGGATCCAGCCACACTCGACCAAGGTTCGGATGATCTGCGGATTGACGCTCACTCCGCGCACGGCTTCGATCTCACCACGGGTAATGGGCTGCCGCCATGCAATCAGCGCCAGTGTTTCGAGTACAGCACGAGAATAGCGGCTGGTCCGAGGCGCTTCGCTGCGGGCGAGGTAAGGCGCGATCTGATCATTGGCAAGCAATCGCCAACTCGATACACCGGCCACTTCGCGGTGTTCAAGATCAATGAACGGGTGCGCATCGTACCGGGCTTGCAACCGCTCCAACGCTTCGCTCAAAGTGGCTATCGGTGTTTCGGAACCGATCATCCGCTGTAGATCCACCAGACTCAAGGGCGCTTCGCTGGCCAGCAGCAAGGCCTCGATCAGCGCTGCCAGCGCGGCTTGTTTTCCCGCATCCGGCGCTAATGTCAGTTCCTGATTCAATGTTCCGCTTCCTGATCGTTCATGGTTTTACCCTGATTTTCACTCTGGTTTTCACCTTGGCCAAGAATATATGCGCTTTGTGTGCGATCGAATACGTTATAATGTATCGAAATGGTCTCAGGGAAGCGCTGATTTATCCAGCGCTTCCCGCTTGGGGCAGGATGCCCCAACACGATCAAAGACGTAAGTCTTTGATTCGTGAGAGCCATCGCGGGCGTGTACCGCGATGGGCGAGCTGATTTATTCCAAGGATGGAATAAATCAGCATTTACTTAGAGCCTTCGCTCCGTTCCCTCAATCATCTAACAAAGAGTTTGCCATGCGTCTTTTCTTTGCACCGTTTCAGATTGCATTGTTTCTGATTCTCAACCTGGCTGCGGCTTCGGTCTGGGCGGCATCGCCCATCGACGTGGCTGTCAGCATTCCACCCCAAAAATATTTCGTGCAGATGATCGGGGGTGATCATGTGACCGTGGAGGTTCTGGTCCCCGCCAATGCAGAGCCGGAAACCTACGAACCCACGCCACGCCAGATTGCCGCTCTTTCCAAGGCCGATCTGTACATGGAAATCGGCGTACCGCTCGAACGGGCCTGGTTAGCTCGTTTTACCGCGGCCAACCCGAAAATGGTTGTGGTAAATACCGCTCGCGGCATCGAGCGGATGCCGATGATTCGGCACGACCACGATCATGGTGCAGCCAAAGGGCCGGGACTTGATCCGCATATCTGGTTATCGCCGGTACTGGTCCGCATTCAGGCCATGAATATTCGGGATGCGCTGATCAAGGCCGATCCCGCGCACGCCGCCGATTACCTGCAAGGCTATGCCAGGCTCGCCCGAAAAATCGACCAGGTCGATAGCGACATTTTGCAGTCTCTGGTCGATCATCCGCTCAAACAGACCCGATTTATCGTGTTTCACCCGGCGTTCGGTTATTTCGCCGCAGCCTACGGCTTGACTCAGGTACCCATCGAAATCGAAGGCAAGGAACCCGGCCCGCGACAACTCGGCGAGCTGATCGACTATGCGAAGAACAACGACATAAAGGTCGTTTTCATCGAACCTCAATTCGCACAGAAAGCCGCCAAAACCATTGCCGACTCCATCGGTGGCGAGGTGGTAACCATCGACCCGTTGCAAGAAGACTGGCCTGCCGGTATGGAAGCGATTGCCACGGCATTGAACAAGGCGCTGCGTTAACCACACATGGACTCGCCTTCACACTTGCACTCGCAAAAGGCCATCACGCCGGAGCCGATCATTCAACTGCGTAACGTGGCTTTCGATTACGAAAATACGCGTGCGCTGAGTGATATCAACATCGATATCGCGCGTGGTGAATTCATTGCCGTCATCGGGCCCAATGGCGGTGGCAAGACCACGCTCATGCGGTTGATCCTGGGTCTGCTCACGCCTACCGAGGGCGAGGTGCGCATCTTTGGCGAACACCCCGGCACCAATCCAGACCGTATCGGCTACGTGCCACAGCACAGCAACACATCGCCCGGCTTTCCCGCCTCGGTTGAACAGGTGGTTCTTATGGGGCTGGCCCAAGGAAATAGCCTGTTTGGAAAGCGCCGTGGTATCCGCTACACCCGCGAAGAACGCGCACAGGCAGAACACGCCATGCGCCGGGCAGGTGTGTCTGATCTTGGCAAGCGCCGCTTGAATGAACTGTCCGGCGGCCAGCGCCAGCGCGTTCTGATCGCTCGGGCACTGATTACCCAGCCAGAATTACTGATTCTCGACGAACCGCTCTCGAACATCGACCCATACGGCCGCCAGTGCATCCTCGAAACCTTGATCGGGCTGGATTCGCAAACCACGGTCGTCATGGTGAGTCATGATTTGGGCATCACAGCCAACGCGGTGACTGGCATTATTGCGGTGAACCGTTTTGCCCTGGCATCAAGCGATGCCAAACTGACCCCGGCAATGCTCGACCTGATGTACGGCATTCACGAAGCCGGTTGCCCGGTTCACAGCCTGCTGCAACAGATGGTAGAAACCATGCCTTCCGAGAACAAACCCACTGACGGCAAGACAGCCTGTGGAAATAGCCATGACACTCACTGAGTTATTGCAGCAGAACTTCATGCAGCATGCCCTGCTGGCCAGCTTGCTGGTGAGCGTCACCTGTGGCGTGATCGGTGCACTGGTCGTCGTGAACCGGCTCACGTTCATGGCCGGCGGCATCGCGCACACGGCGTATGGCGGTGTCGGTCTGGCATTCTTTCTCGGCGCGCCTGTCCTGCCGACGGCTGGCGCCTTCACCGCAGGCGCGGCCATGCTCCTCGGCACGCTGACACTCAAGAAACGGGAACGAACCGATACCCTCATCGGTGTGATCTGGGCGGCGGGCATGGCGTTCGGCATCATCATGATCAACCTCACCCCCGGCTACAACGTGGGCCTGATGAGTTATCTGTTCGGCAGCATCCTCACGGTCCCGGCCAGCGATTTGTGGCTCATGCTCGGCATCGATGTCGTCATCGTCAGCCTCACGCTCTACTTTTACCGCGATATCCTGTCGTTTTCCTTTGATCCGGATTTCGCCCGCTCCCGCGGCATTCCCGTGCAATGGCTCTACTTCATGATTCTGATCATGGTCGCCGAGGCGGTCGTGATGATGATTCAGGTCGTCGGTTTGATTCTGGTGATCGCCCTTTTGACCCTGCCGCCCTACCTTGCCGAGCGGCACACCAAGAGTCTGGCCGGATTGATGGTCGCCTCCGGTATCTGGAGTTTCGTGTTCTGTCTGGGCGGGCTCTGGGTCGCCTACCAGTTCGACCTTAGCTCCGGCGCCAGCATCATTGCCACGGCCTGCGCGTTCTACCTCGCTGTGGCCGGTGGTCAGAAGCTGTGGAATCTGATGAGCCGTCAGGAAAAAACTGCGGCATAATCGACACTTTCCACTTATCAGCTGAGCCATACCGATGGATTATCGCGCACGCTTTCTGGTCGACCCGCTCAAGAAGCTTTCTCTGGCCGACATCGACCCCGACGACACCGGTGACATCGACAAGGAGAAAGCCGCCGAACTAACGGCAACCTATCTTCAACGCATGGAAGAGGATCAATTCCTCCTCTATGCCGATGGCCGACAATCACTGCTGGTGGTGTTGCAGGCACTCGATGCGGCTGGCAAGGATGGCGTGATCCGCCATGTATTCAGCGCCATGAACCCTCAGGGCACCCGCGTCCACGGTTTCAAGCAACCCACGCCACTTGAGGCCGCGCATGATTTTCTCTGGCGCGCCCATGCCCAGGTGCCGGCGGCAGGCGAAGTGGTGATTTTCAACCGCTCGCACTACGAAGATGTGCTGGTGGTTCGGGTGCATGATCTGGTGCCGCGAGAAGTTTGGTCACAGCGCTACGAAACAATCAATGCCTTCGAGCGGCTGCTCGCGGAAAACGGCACCCGCGTCCTCAAGTTCTTTTTGCATATCAGCCCCGATGAGCAACTCGAACGTTTCAAGAAGCGACTGGACGACCCCAGGCGTCATTGGAAAATCAGCGAATCGGACTACTCCGAACGCAAGTTCTGGCCGCAATACATCGAGGCCTATGAAGAAGCGCTGGTCAAAACCAGCACACTGACTGCGCCGTGGTATGTCATCCCGTCTGATCACAAATGGTTCAGGAACCTGGCCGTGTCCCAGATCATCGCCGAAACACTCGAAGAAATGGGCTTAGAACTGCCGCCGACCCGGGTCAACATTGACGAGATCAAGCTGCATTACCATGCCGCCGTGAAGGCCGCCAATGGCAATGGCAATGGTAATGGCAAGAAAACGACCTGAGTCAACGCGACCACCGTGCCAATCTACCGTATAAATTACATCCGCCGCGCCCAACAGGATGCTCGGAATCGCCGTCTTCAACTGATCCGGTTGAGCAGCCTGTTCGCGATCATCCTGCTTGCGACTGCTCTGGGCCTTGCCCTACTGGACCCCACAAACAATCCCCTGCCGACCAAATTCTTTGACGCGCTCTGGAATGCGACCAACCTCGTCACCACGCTCGGTGATTTCACGCCCTTCACGGACGCGCAGAAAATATTCATGATTGCGGCCAGCTTCACCATCATGGTGCTGGGTGGCTATGCCATTACACAAACCATCAACTGGCTGACCAGCCCGATCGCCGCCATCAACCGCGAGAACCGACATATGAGCCGTAATTTCGAAAACCTGCGTGATCACGTCATTGTGATCGGATACAGTCCGCTCGGGCGGCTGGTCACGGATCGGATGACCTCGTCGGAAAACGTGGTCGTCATCGAAAATCGGGAAGATCTGGCCAATCAGGCCTCGGAACACGGCTTGCTGGTGGTTCAGGGCGATGCCGGACTGGACGATGAGGTGTTCACCCGGGCGGGCATCGATTTTGCGAAGGCATTGGTCGTCACCAGTGAATCACCGGATCGCAAGCTGGCCATCACACTCATGGCGCATGCCCGCAATGCCAATCTGCGTATCGCCGTCACGGCGGAGAATGACAGCCGCGGCCTGCTGTTGCGCCGCGCAGGCGCTACCGATGTGGTGGTGGCAGATGACCTGATCGCCCATACGCTGGTCGGGCATTTGTACACATCGCCACCGGTTTCGCCACCTGCTCCGGCTCAGGAAGACCCGAATCAGACCGAATAATACGCGCGATACCAATCCACGAAATTTCGCACGCCCACATCCACCGGCGTGCTCGGCTGATAACCGACATCGGCAACCAGATCGGCCACATCCGCAAACGTATCCGGCACATCACCCGGTTGCAGCGGCAACAGGTTCAGTTCCGCCTTCTTGCCGATCGCCTGCTCGATGCACTCGATATAGGTCAGCAGTTCCACCGGCTGGCTGTTGCCGATGTTATAAACGCGCCACGGTGCACGGGATGTGCCTGGATCGGGTTTTGCACCATTCCATACCGGATTGGGCTCTGCCGTATGATCCAGTGTGCGGATAACCCCTTCGACAATATCGTCGATGTAGGTGAAGTCCCGCCGGTGCTTGCCGTAATTGAACACATCGATCGGCTCACCCGCCAGAATCGCCTTGGTGAACTTGAACAGGGCCATGTCCGGTCGTCCCCAGGGGCCATACACCGTAAAGAACCGCAGGCCGGTGGTCGGCAACTGATAGAGCGATGAATAGGTGTGCGCCATCAGCTCGTTGGCCTTCTTGGTTGCCGCATACAGCGAAAGCGGATGGTCGATATTGTCATGCACCGAAAAGGGTAATGACTCGTTCGCACCATAGACCGAGCTCGATGAGGCATATACCAGATGCTCGACCTCGGCGTGGCGACATCCCTCAAGGATATTCACGAAACCGACGAGATTGCTGTCGACATAGGCATGCGGATTTTCGATGGAGTACCGCACGCCGGCCTGTGCCGCCAGATGCACGACCCGGTCGATCTTCTGCTCGACGAACAGCCGCTCGATGGCGGGGCGATCGCTGATATCCATTTCAATGAACGCAAAGCCCTCATGCGCGGCCAAACGCGCCAGACGCGCCCTTTTCAGGTTCACATCGTAATAATCGTTGAGGTTATCAATACCCAGTACCGTATCGCCCCGCGCCAACAGACGCAGAGCCGTGCTTGAACCAATAAATCCGGCCGCTCCGGTGACAAGTACGCGCATAACTCCTCCCTGATTCCGATTGAGTGCCGCGAATTGTAGCGGTTTGCCGCGCATCCTGCCGAACCCATCCACCACCAAAGACGGCAAACCCAAAAAAATGTAAAAATTTGGGCACTATGCACCACCGTATTTGGCGTGGGCATCTTGTCGATTTCCATCGAATGGCCAATTCGCCCAGGTAACGTCCAAGCGACTGTTTCATCGGCCACCCGGCCATTTTGCGCTCAACTTATCCACAGGCTCTCCTCCGGATAGAGCACAATGCCACCGAACCAACATACACCACATGTTGTGTTATTCAATTAAAGAAAGCACTTTAATTAGTGTAAATACCAGTTGACATTCACCTTCCGCTGACCAAAAATCATTCGGGCCGGATGACCACCGGGTTTCGATCTTTGAGCGTTTACCTCCGCGCCATCGCGTACGCACAAAGCGCCTGAAACCCGTGATTTAACCAAGCCGAACCGTCTTCGCCACTGCGCTTCACCACCGCCCCCAATAATGGAAAATCAGGATGGAAAACATGACAGCAAGCACCGCCACCCAAACCGAAACCCAACCCACTGCCGCCCGCAACATGCCTCCTGCTGTGAGCTCGACCATCGACACGGCCGCCACCATCCCTGGTCAACTGCGGGTCATTCGTCGTAATGGCAAGGTCACCGCTTTCGATGAATCGAAAATCAAGGTAGCCATGACCAAGGCGTTCCTGGCGGTAGAAGGCAGTGGTGCCGCCGTTTCCATGCGCGTGCATGATCTCGTGAATGCGCTGTCCGACCAGATTTCGTCCGCCCTCAAGCGTCGCGCACCGGGCGGCGGCACCGTGCATATCGAAGACATTCAGGATCAGGTCGAACTGGCCCTGATGCGCGAAGGCCACCACAAGGTGGCTCGTGCCTACGTGCTTTATCGTGAGCATCAGGCCCAGAAGCGAGCCGCCGAAGCGCCTGCGCAAGCCGCACCCGAAATTGTTCTGAACGTAACCCACGCCGACGGCACCCGCAGCCCGCTGGATCATGTACGCCTGAACGCGCTGATCGGCGAGGCTTGCAGCAACCTGACCGACGTCGATCCCGATGCCGTGCTGCAAGAAACCCTGCGCAACCTGTTTGATGGCGTGCCTGAGAAAGAAGTCAACACCGCACTGGTGATGAGCGCCCGCACCCTGATCGAAAAAGACCCGAACTACTCATTCGTCGCCGCTCGACTACTGCTTGACAGCATTCGTACCGAAGCCCTGCGCTTCACCAAGCAACCCGTGACCGTCTGCACGCAATCCGAACTGTCCGGCCTGTTTGCCGATTACTTCCAGTCGTACATCAATACCGGTATCGAGCACGAACTGCTCGACCCGACCCTGCGCCAGTATGACCTCAAGCGTCTGACTGCCGCCATCGACACCAGCCGTGACCTGCAATTCAGCTACCTCGGCCTGCAAACCCTGTACGACCGCTACTTCCTGCATGACGGCGGCGTGCGTTTCGAACTGCCGCAAGCCTTCTTCATGCGCGTCGCCATGGGCCTGGCCATCAATGAAATCGACCGCGAAGCCCATGCGATCGAGTTCTACAAACTGCTGTCCTCGTTCGACTTCATGAGCAGCACCCCGACCCTGTTCAACTCCGGCACTTTGCGTCCGCAACTGTCTTCCTGCTACCTCACCACGGTACCGGACGACCTGGACGGCATCTTCGCCGCGATCAAGGACAACGCCCTGCTCTCCAAATTCGCCGGCGGCCTAGGTAACGACTGGAGCCGCGTCCGCGCCCTGTCCAGCCACATCAAGGGCACCAACGGCAAATCACAGGGTGTCGTGCCCTTCCTGAAGGTCGCCAACGATACCGCCGTGGCCGTGAACCAGGGCGGCAAGCGCAAGGGCGCCGTGTGTGCTTATCTCGAAACCTGGCATCTGGACATCGAGGAATTCCTCGACCTGCGCAAGAACACCGGTGACGACCGTCGCCGTACCCACGACATGAACACCGCCAACTGGGTGCCCGATCTGTTCATGAAGCGCGTGATGGAAGAAGGCGAATGGACCCTCTTCTCACCGGCCGACTGCCCGGACCTGCACGACCTCACCGGTCTTGCATTCGAAAAGGCCTACACCGCCTACGAAGCCAAGGTTGACCGCGGTGAACTCAAGAATTTCAAGCGCATTCCCGCGCTGCAACTGTGGCGCAAGATGCTGTCGATGCTGTTCGAAACCGGCCACCCGTGGATCACCTTCAAAGACCCCTGCAACCTGCGGTACACCAACCAGCACGCCGGCGTGGTTCACTCATCGAACCTGTGCACGGAAATCACCCTGCACACCAACGATCAGGAAATCGCTGTCTGCAACTTAGGTTCGGTCAACCTCGCCCAGCACGTCACCGAACATGGTCTGGATCAGGAAAAACTCGCCCGCACCATCAAGACCGCCATGCGAATGCTCGATAACGTGATCGAGTACAACTACTACTCCGTACCGCAAGCGCGCAATTCCAACCTGCGTCACCGCCCGGTGGGCTTGGGCATCATGGGCTTCCAGGATGCGTTGCACATCCAGAAGATCCCCTATTCATCCGAACAGGCCATCGAGTTCGCCGATCGTTCCATGGAAACCGTGAGTTACTACGCCATCAGCGCGTCGAGCGATCTGGCCGCCGAGCGTGGCCGTTACCAGAGCTACGAAGGCTCGCTATGGAGCCGCGGTATCCTGCCGATCGATTCGATCGACCTCTTGGCCGAAGCGCGCGGCAAATACCTCGTCATGAACCGGGATACAACGCTCGATTGGGATGCTCTGCGTGCCAAAATCAAGGTTCAGGGCATGCGTAACTCCAACACCATGGCCATCGCCCCGACCGCCACCATCTCCAACATCTGTGGCGTGGCCCAGTCGATCGAGCCGACCTTCGAGAACCTGTTCGTCAAATCGAACCTTTCGGGCGAATTCACCGTCATTAACCCGTATCTGGTCCGTGACCTCAAGGCGCTGGATCTGTGGGATGAAGTCATGGTCAACGACCTCAAATACTTCGATGGCAGCGTGCAGCAGATCGACCGCATCCCGGATTCGCTCAAGGCCCTGTACGCGACCGCGTTCGAAGTCGAGCCACGCTGGTTGATCGAAGCCGGCTCACGTCGCCAGAAATGGATCGATCAGGCGCAATCGCTCAACCTGTATCTGGCCGACCCGTCCGGCCCGAAACTGGACCAGATGTACAAGAACGCCTGGTTGGTCGGCCTGAAAACCACGTACTACCTGCGTGCCTCATCCAAAACGCGTGTAGAGAAAACCACCATGACGAAACTGGACGGCAAACTGCGCGGCGTCAATGCCGACCCGATTGCCGAAGCCCTGCCGAAAGCCTGTGCGATTGACGATCCCGGCTGCGAAGCCTGCCAATAAGCGGCTCGACGATACGTACTGGAATGAAAAAGAAAGAGGAACAGAACATGTTGAATTGGAACGAACTGGATGCAAAACAAACCCCGAATGCGGGCATGATTCAGGCCATGGACGAACCAACCACCTTGGCGGCAGACGCGACTGAAGCGCAAAGAGCCGCCCACGCTGCCACCCACGGCCAAACCGGTCTGGAAGGCATCGCCCAGGGCGCGGGCCGCGTCGATGTTTCGGCCAAGCGCATCATCAACGCCACCGCCGACGTCAACCAGCTCCTGCCCATGAAATACACCTGGGCCTGGGAAAAATACCTCGCCGGCTGCAACAACCACTGGATGCCGACCGAAGTGTCCATGCAGGCCGACATCGCCCTGTGGAAAGGCCGTGACGGCGCCCTCACCGCAGACGAACGCGCCATGATCATGCGCAACTTAGGCTTCTTCGCCACCGCGGAAAGCCTCGTTGCCAACAACATCGTGCTCGCCATCTACAAGCAGGTCACCAACCCCGAATGCCGCCAGTACCTGCTGCGTCAGGCCTTCGAAGAAGCAGTACACACCCACACCTTCCAGTACATTGTGGAAAGCCTGGGGTTGGCCGAAGGCGAACTGTTCAACATGTACCGCGAAGTCCCCTCCATCACCGCCAAGGATGCCTGGGCACTCAAGTACACCAAGAACCTCGCCGACGGCGACTTCGACACCAGCACCACGCAAGGCGCACAGGACTTCCTGCGTGATCTCGTCGCGTTCTACGTCGTGTTCGAAGGCATGTGGTTCTACACCGGCTTCGCGCAGATCCTCTCACTGGGCCGCCGCAACAAGATGACCGGTATCGCCGAGCAGTATCAGTACATCATGCGCGACGAATCCATCCACATGAACTTCGGTATCGATGTGATCAACCAGATCAAGATCGAAAACCCGCACCTTTGGACCGAAGAGTTCAAGGCCGAAGTCACCCAGATGCTCAAGGAAGCCGCGGAACTGGAAATCGCCTATGCCCGCGACACCATGCCGCACGGCCTGCTCGGCCTGAACGCAGAAATGTGTGCCGAATACCTGCACTTTATCGCCAACCGCCGCTGCAACCAGATCGGTCTCGCCGAACTCTTCCCCGGAGCAACCAACCCCTTCCCGTGGATGAGCGAAGTCATCGACTTGAAGAAGGAGAAAAACTTCTTCGAAACCCGAGTCACCGACTATCAAACCGGCGGCGCGCTGAACTGGTAAGAGAAACGACAAACCCGCCAAATGGCGGGTTTTTATTTATGGGCAGCTCGAATAACCCGAGATTTTCAATGAATTCAGCCACTGAGTCATGCCTGTGGCCGAATCCAGCTCAAATTTCACAACAAACGACGACCTTTCCAAGCAGCATTGCCCGGTTTTTACTCCGAATCGCCATGGTAGGTGGCGGTTCGGCCCATTTTGGGCGTTATGCAG
>NZ_JAQTTX010000012.1 GCF_028710545.1 Halothiobacillus sp.
TTTGCCTGGTGTCCATAGAGCTGTGGAACCACCTGTTCCCATCCCGAACACAGAAGTGAAACGCAGCATCGCCGATGATAGTGTGGGGTCTCCCCATGTGAAAGTAGGTCAACGCCAGGCTCCCCATTCCGAGCCCCCCGTACATGAACTTGTACGGGGGGCTTTCTTTTTGTGGCTTTAATGATAGAGTCTGCGGCCAAATGAGAGGTCTGAATATGTCGATGAATCAAGCTCGCTGGCTGGTTGCCACGTTCGTCGTTCTTGCTGTTCTGAGTTTTATTTGGGGCCATAACCCTGCTGAAGTTCGCCTCAAGGATACGGCTTTGGGCCCGGTTATTCCGGTGGTGATCCCGACTGACTGCACGATGAAAGGCGCAGGTTGTGATTTGTCCTTAGGAAAAATCGGCCACGTGCTTGTGCGGGCACCGAATGTGATCAAGCCGCTGGAGAAGTTTTCACTGGTCGTGGAACCGCAAGGTGATGCCTCAAAATCGATGGGTGCGGTCTCTGTGGATTTTCAGATGGTGGGCATGGACATGGGCATCAACCAGTATCCACTGGCCCGTTCCAGTGATGGAAATTATGCTCAGAATATCATTCTGCCTGTCTGCACAACGACGCGAACGGATTGGGTGGCTGATCTTAGCTTTTCGACAACGGCAGGTACTTTTGTCGCCAAAATACCTTTCGTTGTTGATCACCGGTAGTCTGTTTAATGGTGGAAACTCTATTGCAGAGCATGCGCCAGCAAGGCGATTTCCTTCAGGGTTAATGTTTTTGCGATGACTGCCATCGGATTGCCCTCTGTCACCGGGCGTTCATCAAATCGCCACGCGTTCATTTGATGGATAAAGTAGATGGCAGGTTGCCCAGCAATGGGTGCGATTCCATCCTTATTACCTTGCCCGTTGTCTCCATGGCAACTGAAGCAACTGGGTATACCCCGATTCGGCGCACCCACTTGCAGCAATTTCGCCGCCTGAGGTAGAAGGGTTTGGAGATCAATGTGTGATGAATGCGCGGTCTGATTCGCGTAGTAATCAGATACGGCTCGGCGCTCCGCGATACTCAGCTTTTGTGCATATTCCTGCATGATTCGATTTTTTCGCTCATCTTGTGCATACAGCGTCATTTGTTGATCTAGATATTCTGCATTCATGCCAGCTAATCTCGGATAGCCAGCCTTTATATTCCCTTCGCCATGATCGCCGTGGCATATCGCACAGGCTGGAACGTCCCCTGTTCCCTTTCTGGTAATTTTTTCGCCAAGTGTATTTGTCGATGTCCCGGCAATAGCCAGGGGGCCGGCAGACAACATTAATAGGGCGGCGAAAATCCGCTTCCGGTTTTTCATGGATAATTTCCTTGTAACTGGCAACTGAGTAGTGCTTTATTTGCTTGCCAGTTGAAGACGCTCCAGATGTTTCAAAGTTTCATCCAGCGCCACGCTCAAATGCTCGGTGGCCATTTTGAGCGCCTCTTGCCAGTCCTGTGCGGCCTGACCGTCTGCACCATCGGTAATAAACTTCAGCGCGATGAACTCTGCGTTGTGGTGGCGGCAAGTTTTCGCCAGCGAATAGGCTTCCATATCGATGACATCAAAGGCCAGATCAGGGTGCCGTTCAGTGACAAAACTGTCCCCGGTGAAGCAGGTTGACTGTTTCATCCCCGGTATGGCCAGGCTGCCTGTAATGTGTGTGTCCTCTTCAAAGGGTGTTTGACCCGGATCAAAACCCAGCGCCGTTGCATTCATGTCATGTTGAAAGAACCGGGTGATGCACAGTGTTTCGCCGGCTGGATACTGGTGTGAACCTGCCGACCCCAAATTGATCACGATGTACTCTTCATTCGTTCTGGACAGGATTTCACCCAGCTTTATAGCTGCATTAATCTTGCCGACGCCGGTGTAAAGAATGGGCAGGCCGAACTGATCCAGACGGTTCCCCACATTCTCCTGTGGAAGTGCCATGACGAGGAGTATGTTTTTGTTCATCGTTTTGTTCACTGTTCAGTAGGTGAATAGGCTGCGTACCGGTGTGTTTGGCCAGGTGAATTGATTCAGACCCGGTAGGTTGATCAAGGTGCCGATGCCTTTGATCTCATGTCCGCATTGCGTACAGAGTTCGCATGTACCCAGCAGCGTGCCGCCCGTGGCAAGCACGTCATCGATGATCAATACGCGCTGTGGATTCAGATTTGTAGCCATTTGCAGTTCGTCTTCACCGTATTCAAGTGTGTAACGCACGCTATGTCTGGGTGGCGGCAGCTTCCCCGGCTTGCGGACGATCATGAGCCCCTTGTTTTGGGCATAGGACATCCCGGAAGCCAGAATGAACCCGCGGGATTCAATGCCCACGATGGCATCGATTTCTGCCCATTCTTCTGGTGTGAACTGGGCAGACAACATATCGATTGTCTCGCGGAAATGATGGTTCAGTAGCGGGGAGATGTCTCGAAAGATGACGCCGGGTTTAGGGAAATCCGGGATGGCACGTACGGCCTGAGCCAGGGAATGTGATGGTGTTGGCATTTGGTTTGAATTTCCGGGATTAGGACTTGCGTAACAATACGTAAATTGCGCCTGTGCCGCCATCATGCGGCGGTGCTGAGCAGAAGGCGATGACATCATCTCGCTGGGGCAGCCAGTGGTTCACCATGCGTTTGAGAACGGGAACCTGCCCAATCGATCGGTTGCCTTTGCCGTGAACAATCCGGACACAGCATCGCACGTCCCGGCGTTGCGCCAGGAAAAATCGAGCGATGCTGTTTCTCGCTTCGTCGATGCTCATGCCGTGCAAATCGAGACTGGCCGCAACGCTGAATTGGCCGCGTCTCAACTTTCTCAGTAGCGGAGGCGGGCTGTCCGGCCGAAGATAACTCAAGGTCTCGCCATGTTCGATGGGTTCTTCCAGCGCGAATCCATCGGATAGATGCTGGTCGATGAAATCGCTGAGCCGCTCTGGAATCACCTTCCTGTGACCGGGTTTTGGTGGTGCGTCATCCACCACGACACAAGCATTTGCGACCGGCTCAACCGAGCCTACAGCCTCGTGAAACAAGGCGATATCCTCAGGGGCGAGTGGTGCTGTTTTTTTGCTGCTTTTCGCCATTGCTCATGCCATGAAATAACTTTGTTCGATTTTAGTTCAAGTGCGAGGTGTAAAGCAGCCGCCGCACCGGTATCCTTATGCCCTCGTTATCGTTTGGATGCAAATTCATGAATATTCTGGTCAGTAATGACGATGGTTACCTCTCGCCAGGGATACGGATTTTGGCCGAGCGCCTTAAAGCGCTGGGGCATGTAACGATTGTGGCACCGGATCGAGACCGCAGCGGTGCATCCAACAGCCTGACGCTGAGCCGCCCGTTGCGACCCCGACTGGTCGAGCCGGATGTCTGGGCGGTGGATGGTACACCAACCGATTGTGTTCATCTGGCGATACAAGGTTTGCTGCCCGTGGTGCCTGATATTGTTGTTTCCGGCATCAACCATGGTTCGAATCTGGGGGATGATGTCTTGTACTCGGGTACGGTTGCCGCAGCCACAGAGGGCCGTTCGCTTGGGTTGCCGGCGATTGCCGTTTCCAACGCGGCACATCACCCGGAGCATTTGGGTGTCGCCGCCGATGCGGTCGTGGATTTGGTCTGCCGCCTGGTGAATCACCCCCTGCCCGCGTTTACACTGCTGAATGTCAACGTGCCGGATTTACCGGCCGATCAGATCAAACCCATGCTCGCCACCCGTTTGGGTCGTCGCCATCCTTCATCGGGGATCGTTCGTGATCGGGATCCCCGCGACCGGGAAATTTTCTGGATCGGCGCCGCCGGGGAGGGGGCGGATGCAGGAGAAGGCACGGACTTTGCCGCTGTCGCCGCCGGACACATCTCGGTTACCCCGGTGCAATTCGATATGACGCGGCACAGCGCCATTCCCGGTGTCGCCGATTGGTTGGCTGAACCCGTGTGTGCCTTGCCCAAATGACATCGTCTGATTTTCCACGTCTGAAGAAGATATTGTCTTCATCAGGCAAGCCAGAACTGCATGTGCCCGAGAAGGTGGCAAAGAAAACGGCTCGTCGAGTTGAAGACGAGCTTCCGCCTTCTTCCAAACGAGGGCCGGACTATACCTGGGCACGTGGCGCCATGGTCGAACGAGTGCGGCAGCAAGGCGTATCCAACCCCAAGGTGCTGGCCGCGATGAACACCTTGGCACGCGAGGCATTTGTCGATGAAGCCCTGCGGATGCGGGTATATGACGATTGCTCGTTGCCCATCGGGCAAGGACAGACATTATCCCAGCCTTATATTGTGGGGCGGATGTCCGAGCTGCTTCTGGGGGCGAGTATCCCGGTGAAGCGGGTGTTGGAGATCGGCACGGGGTCGGGGTATCAGGCCGCTGTGCTGGCTCAATGTGGTTGTGCGGTGTTCACGATCGAACGGATCGGGGCTTTTCTGGACGTGGCCAAGGCCCGTCACCGCAGGCTGGGATTGTTGAATATCCGTTATTTGCACCGAGATGGTTTCAAGGGATGGCCTTCGCAGGCGCCATTCGATGGAATCATCGTGACCGCGGCGCCACCAACCATTCCCGATGAGCTTAAAGTGCAGCTGGCCGTCGGCGGTCGACTCATTGTGCCGGTTGGCGCGCAGGGTGGTGCCCAGCGACTCACCGTGATTACCCGTACCGAAAAGGACTTCAGGAGTCAGTTTTTTGATGCGGTCAGTTTTGTCCCCATGCTTCCCGGAGAACAGTCTTGAGACTATTTGGCGCTCTTTACGATCGAGTTTTATCCTGGTCTGCGCATCGACGTGCGCCGGTTGCACTGGGCGGACTAAGCTTCGCAGAAGCCTCGTTTTTCCCGATTCCTCCCGATGTCATGCTGATTCCGATGGCCATGGCCCGCCCGCGCTGTTGGTGGCAGTTCGCGACCATTGCTACTGTCTTTTCTGCCTTAGGTGGCATGTTCGGATATCTGATCGGCTGGGTGGCGATTGATTGGCTGATGCCCTATATCCAGCAATGGGGCTATGGTTCGGTTTTTGAAAAAGCCAGACTCTGGTTTGATGAGTGGGGATTCTGGGCGATCATCGTGGCGGGTTTTTCACCCATTCCTTATAAGGCGTTTACGATCACGGCCGGTGCGCTGACCATGAATCCAGCCTTGTTTTTTGTCGCTTCTCTGGCCGGGCGCGGTGGGCGGCTTTATCTGGTTGCGGGGTTGATTGCCTGGGCCGGACCGAAGATTGCACCCAAGCTCCGCCACTATATTGAGTGGCTGGGTTGGTTGACGGTCGCTTTACTGGTCATCGCCGTGATTTTATGGCGATGGACGAAACTTTGACCGAATGGAGCGCATTATCCCATCGTGAACCAGTTATCGCGTCTTGCAGCCTTCATGAGGCCCATGTGCCGGATGGCATGGGTCGGATTGCTGCTTGGCGTGATGACCTTGTCGGGCTGCGCCACAGGGTCTCATTTTGATCGGTGGGCAGGGCACGATGCTTCGGCCATACGCGTTCGACCGGGCGACACGCTCTACTCCATTGCCGTGGCGAATGATCTGGATTGGCGTGATGTCGCGCGTTGGAACGGCATCCGCAATCCGCGTGATTTGCGTGCGGGGCAAATACTGCGACTGACGCCGCCAGGGCAAACCGCACGAGCCGCCGCAAACACGCCGCCGCGAGCCGTTCCACATCAACCTTCGGCCACGAAACCGACCTCACGGTCAGCCTCACCCCGCTCCAATGCCTCCGTTTCGTCTCAGGGCGTGGCTTGGCAGTGGCCGGTTAACGGACGTGTTCTGAGTCGGTTTATTGACCAAAGCAAACAGCAAAAGGGATTGATTCTGGCAGGTCAAATCGGAGAACCTGTCCGTGCCAGTGCAGCCGGAGAAGTGGTTTATGCCGGCAATGGTCTGCCTGGTTACGGTAATCTCTTGATCATCAAGCACAACTCGACATGGCTATCGGCATACGGTTACAACCGCAGCCTTTTGGTGAAGGAGGGGCAGTCCGTTCGGGCAGGTCAGGTCGTGGCGACCATGGGGCGGCGAGATGGGCGTGCAAAGGATAAAACCGGCAGTTTGCTGTTCCAGATACGTCGGGATGGTAAACCTGTCGATCCCATGGCCTATTTGCCCAGTCGCTAGCACCCGCCCGAATTAACGCTCATTTTCTGCAGGCTAATTGTTGCGCCACAAAAACGGTTGAACCTGTTCCGGGTTTTTCAGAATGATCTGTTGGATTTTCGGGTCGGGGTGTTGCCGTTCGGGCTCAATTTGCATCAACCGCAAGAAGTAGGGCAGTAAGGCCTGACGAACGGGCTCGCAACGTGTTCCATCGACCATTCCGTAGTCTTCGGCCAGAATCATTCGCTGGCTTTCCGGAAGGTCCGGGTGCGGCTCGATGATCACATCAATGGTTTGATGCCATGCCTCATCGTGATCGCCCGTGATCGCAGTTTCATTCAGCAATTGGGGCGCCTCTCCCCTGAATCGTGCCAATACGAAATCACGGTATGCCTGATGCGTATCACTGAATGCGCGCACATGCCAGCGGAAACCACTGAACACCAAATGATGCGGCGAGAGGGTCAACTCGGTTGGTTCATTGCGATTCATGGACTGGTACGCCGCCTTGAGTTTGCGTTTTTGGCAGATGGCCTGACTCACAGCCTTCAGCACCGACCAATCTAGTTGACGATCCAGGGGCTGTACCACCTGGATGGCTGGCAAAGTGGCAGCCAGGGTGACCACGGGTGTTTGCTGTGGATTAACCACCTGCAGGGCATTGAGTACATCCGTGGCTGAACCGGTGAGCAGTAGTGGGGTGAACGTGTCACCTGCTTCGTAATATTTCAGTGATTTGTTGTACTTGAGATTATCGGGGCGAAGGTTCATGTACACCGCAAAATCCTTGGATGCCTGAGCCCGACTGATGCTGAACGTCTCGACGAGCGCCTGCGTGCGCACCCAACCCGTGAGTAACAGTGTGCTTTCCAAGAGCGTGAGGCGTTGTCGAACATCCCATTTCAGGGCCGCGATTTCAGCGTGATTAAGCATGGTCTTTTGTGTGTGCCGGTAGATGATTTTTCAGCCCTAACGAATCCGGTACACGCCCGTATTCGTGGGCGGGACATCCATGTCCCGCATAACAGGCTGCTGAAATACTCATTTCAGCAGCCTGTTAATGCGTCATTGTGCCGTAAATACAACATGTGTCAATAAACTTGACTAAACAATGTTGACGCATCTTGATCAAGTGTCTACTATCTGTTCGTGTAGATTAAATAGACACATTTGGAGATTAATCATGGGTCACGTACTTGATACCGCCACACATACTGCATCGTTTGAATGGGCTGAAGTTTATGCAGCCTGCCGACTGCATCTTGTGGGAATTTCTTATGCGCGTTTCATCGAAGCGCCCGAAGAGGTTCTGAATCGTTTGGGGATGCACGACGCTTTGGAGATCATGGCGGCAGGGTTTCTGCCATTGTTGCCCGCTCAGGCGAAGGTGCGGCAGGAAATCGATGCCCCAAAGCCTGTTCCGAAGGTGACGACAGCACGTTTTGATCATAAAAAAGCGACTCTTCGGGCCACTGGTGTTCGGGCGTTATCCAAGTGGATGTCTCGTGCCTCTTGAGTTGAGCGAGCGGCGCGAACGGTCAGAACAATCGGGCGCGTTTGAACAGGTAGATGAGAACGGCGCCCAGTACCCCCAGTAGCAGGGCGAAGATACCAAAGGCCCACGGATGCCCCTGATTGCCCGGAATACCGTCGATATTGACCCCGAACAGGCCGGTAATGAACGTCAACGGCAGGAAAATGGCTGATAGCGCGGTGAGGAAGGTCAGTTGTTTGTTCAGTTCATTGTTGGAGCGGGTCTGCAACTGTTCCTGAATAATGCGCATTTGGTCGCGGGAGGCATCCAGTACCTCAAGATAGCGAGTCAGTCTGTTTTCCGCTTCGCGCAGGCGCTGGATCGGCCCTTTCTTCATCCAGATCAGATGGCTGCCGATGACCGTGAGCAATGCATCCCGTTGTGGCCCCAGGTAACGTCGCAGGGTGAGAATCATCGTGCGCAGATCGGCCAGGTCACGGTCGGATACCGGTTCGACATCTTCACTGATCAGCATGATTTTTTCGTAATTGTCGGTGAGTTCGTCGATTTCTTCGATCGTATCCAGCATGTTGTCGTTCAGAAGTTCGACGAGCCGCGTGACAAATTGACCGGCATCTTTGGGCGCATTGTTGGTTTCCATATCGCGCTGCAACGTATTGACCGCCTGCAAGGTGCGCAAATGAGTGCTGATGATGAGCTTTGGTGTGATCCAGAGCCGGATACCGATCATGTCATCCGGTTCTTGCCCCGGGTTGTGGTTGATGCCGCGCAGCGTCAGCAGCAGCCCCTGATCGAGAATCAAGGCCCGTGGCCGGGTCACTTCGGCCAATAGCGTGTCCTGAACCGTGCTGTCCAGATCGATTTGACTACGTATCCATTCCTCGGCTTCAGGCTGGGTGTAATTCAGGTGCACCCAGACTGGTCCCGCGCAGGGCGTTTCATCTGAAAGGGGAAGCAGGCGTGCTGTGCCATCGCCCTGCAAATGCCAGGTATAGAAATCGGTCGTCACTGGGAATGCTCTCGATCGGATGATGAATGTCGGCCAAATGTCCAAAGATGGGATCTGAACCCATTAAAAAACTATGATTTGATCGCTCTATGAATGGTGTAGTTCTGGCCCTGTTTGATTTTTTCGTAGTTGCCGAACTGTTCCTTGAATGTGCGCTTGAAGTAGTCGCGAAGGCCATTGATGCTCACAAACCAGATATCCCCGCCGGGGTTGAGCGCCTCGGCAGCATCCCAGAGCATGATCGACCACATCTCCTTGCCCACCTTGGCGGGTACGTTCGATACGATGCGATCAACATGTTGGCCGCGCAGGGCATCGAGACCGTTGCTGGGCTTGACGACGACGTTGCCCAAATGATTGCGTTGGGCATTGCTTGCCGCAAACGCGCAGGCGACGAAGTCCTTGTCGAGCAAAATCACTTCTGCCTCGGGTTGAGCCTTCGCGAGAGCCAGCCCGATCGGGCCATAGCCGCAGCCTAAGTCCACAATAGTCTGGCCGGGTTTCGGCGCATCCAGAAAACCCATCAGTAAACGCGTGCCTTCGTCGATTTCACGCGGGGAAAACAATCCCCAGGTGGAATGCAGCGTGAGTGATTGATTCATCAGCGTGGTGGTTTGAACCAGATCGGCACGAAGTTGGGCGATTTCTTGGGGCGTAGGCATGAGAAGACCAGATGTGGCGGAAATGACGGGGGTATTTTAGCTTGAAGTCAGCAGTGATGCGGACTTCTTTCATCCCAGCCTTTGGCAGGTCGCGCATAGACCGTGCAGCTCGATGGACTGGTGCGTCACTTTGAATTTCTCCGCAAGAGTGAGCGCGCTCAGGATGCCATTGAGGGGCTCGCTGGCTGCTTCGTTAATCGTGCCGCATTGGTCGCAGATCATCAAAATGGCCTGATGCTGCGTGTCCGGATGATGGCAGCCGATGAACGCGTTCAAACTCTCGATGCGATGAATCAATCCGTGTGCCAGCAAAAAATCCAGTGCGCGATAAACGGTGGGCGGCTTGATCAGGCTGCCTTCGCTTGAGAGACGTGCAATCAAATCATAGGCTTTCGTCGCCTCGTGATTCGCCCATATTTCCGTCAGCACGGCACGCCGGATGGGGGTTAATCGCGCGCCACGTGCAAGACATACTTCTTCCGCATGTGCAAGTGCGAAGGTGGCGCAGTCGTGTTGATTGAGGCAACTCATGGGGTCCGGTCGTGTCCTTGGAGCGAAGAAGTAATGATTCTGGCTCCCTGCTGGAGATTCGCGTGCAGGCTGTGGTGTCGAAATCGCGCCGAACCGACAAGCAAATCCAGGGGCTCATTTAAAGAATCAATAATCATGGTATTGAAATCTTTCATTGCACTGACCAAGATCATAGCAGGAGTCATGCTCGGTCATCCGGTCGAGTCGTTCTATCCTAGTTGGGAGTCAGATAAAAATGAGATCAAAGACAATGAAATCAATTACAGAACCTATGCCCCGTCGACGCTTTTTGCAATCCGTAGGCTTCGTGGCCGGAGCGACCATGTTGCCAGCGGCTTTTTCCGCGCGTGTTTTTGCAGAGGAGAATCTGGTTATTGCCGGGCCGAAGGTGCCTGACATCAAGCCTACCCAGTTGGCTGAGCACGTATTCTGCATTGTCTCACCTTGGGGTTTCCCCTCGGCGGAGAATCAGGGGATGATGAGTAACGTGACTTTCGTGAACACGAAAAAAGGCGTGGTCATTATCGATAGCGGTGCTTCCCGGCAAATCGGGGAGATGGCCCTGCGCCAGATTCGTCAAATCACGAACGCGCCGGTAGTAGCCGTGATCAACACGCATTATCACGGTGATCACTGGTTGGGGAATCATGCCTTCGTGAATGAGAACCCCGATGTCCCTCTTTATGCGCATGAGAAAACCATCTCGGCCATCAAGACCGGGCAAGGTGAGTTCTGGCGCAACCTGATGGAGCGTTCGACCGACAACGCCACCATAGGCACGGCCGTCACGCCGCCTACACTGGCATTGAGCCATGGCGACGTTCTGGATTTCGGCGATACGAAAATCAAGGTGCATTTCTACGGTACGGCGCATACGCCCTCCGATATCAGTCTGGAAATCGTGGGGCACAATATCGTTCATGTCGGTGATGTCGCGATGGATAATCGAATCGCATTCATGGACGATGGCAGTTTCCGCGGGACATTCAAAAATTATGATGCGCTGGAAGCGGCGGTGCCGGGGGCATTGTGGATTCCCGCACATGGGCATCCCGGCAAGCAGGTTCTTGCGCACAACCGGGAATTGTTCGAGGGGATTTACCAGTCTGCACAAAAGGCCGTCGAGCAGATGGGCGGGCAGGAATTGGCCAAATCTTTGGCACTTGAAGATCCGCGCGTGAAAAAATACGCACCGGTAACCAAAGGCTTCGATGAAAACATAGGCAAGTACACCTCACTTGCTTACCTCGAAGCTGAGTCGGCTTCATTCTGAAATGCTGTTGAATGATAAGATCTTTAGTGCATCAATAGATAGGGCGAATGGTTCAATCAAACATATCGATTGGGCGTTTACCCTGTCTTTAGGCTAAAAGGTCAGATGGCATCGATAGTAGAAAAAGGAGTGATATATGTCTGATGGTTCGTCGGTTCGTCCGCTGTGGCCGCCTCTGGTCGCTGGGTTGGTGCTCGGATTGGTTCTTATCCTTACCTTCGTTCTCGTCGGGAATGGTGTCGGGGCCTCGGGTACGTTCGCCAGTATTGCCGCCTGGTTGGGGATGCAGATCGCACCGGCGGCAACGCAGTCCAATGGTTATCTTGGCGGCATGGTTGCGCATGGCGCCAACCCGTTTGCGAGCTGGATCGTCGTCGAGGTTGTCGGGGTCGCCATCGGCGCGCTTCTGGCTGCTGCCAGCGCAGGGCGCTTCAAACTGAAAGTCGATACGGGCGCCGGCAAAATCGGCGTGGCACCGCGCCTGGCTCTGGCGCTGCTCGGTGGCGTGTTGGCAGGGTTCGGTTCTCGCCTTGCGGCTGGTTGCACGAGCGGTGTCGGTTTGTCCGGTACAGCAATGCTCGGCATCGGTGGATTTATCTTCCTCGTGGTCTTCTTTTTGGTTGGCCTTGGTATGAGCGCACTGTTGCGGAGGGTCTGGTAATGGATTATGGAGTAGCAGGTACTGCACTGGCTTCGGGGATTCTGTTCGGCTATGTGCTGGAGCAGGCGGGTTTCGGGTCTCCGTGCAAGCTGACGGCTCAGTTCCGCCTGACAGACTGGTCTGTCTTCAAGGTCATGTTTACGGCCATCATCGTGGCTTCTCTGGGTATTCTTCTCCTGCAAACCGGAAATTACTTCGGTTCCAAGGGATTCTTCGTGCCAACCACGTTCCTCTGGGCTACGGTTTCCGGGGCTGCCCTGATCGGAGCCGGTTTCGCAATCGGTGGCTACTGCCCTGGCACTTCGGTTGTTGGCTTCATGTCGGGACGGATCGATGGTCTGGTCTTTATGGTGGGCATGGTGCTGGGGATTTTCGGTTTTGCGTCTGTGTACGATAGCGCCCTGATCCAGTCCATTTTGCATTCGGCGCAATTCACTGCCAAAACCTTGCCACAGTATCTCGGAGTTTCACCTTGGCTGATCTGGGCCGTTATGGTGTTGGTCGCCATAGGTGGCTTCGCGCTGGGTCGGGTATTGGAGCGCCGGACTCATGGTGTGATTACCGCAGAAGATATCGTGGATGAAACTGATCCGACGATTTCCTTCGATGGAGAGGGTAGTGCGGTCCATGGTAATCTTGGCTCGCGCGCGGCTTAAATATTGGCCTGTTGCGTTCGAATTAAGTGCACACTCTCATTCAGAACATTGCGAATAACGACTTTTAGGGGATTTGATTCATGACTCAACAGGATAAAAAAATGATGCGTTCCAAGTCACGACGTTTTCTTTCCGCTTCTGTTCCGGCGTTGGCCGTAGCAATCACCGCAGCTGCCGTGGCACCTTCGCCAGTGAGCGTGCTGTCTGTTATTCCGACTGCCCAAGCCCGAGGTGAGAATCCTTGTGCACCGGCCAGTCGCGGTGGTAATCCCTGCGCGCCGGCAAGTCGCGGTGGTAATCCCTGCGCGCCGGCAAGTCGCGGTGGTAATCCCTGCGCGCCGGCAAGTCGCGGCGGCAATCCCTGTGCACCGGCCAGTCGTGGCGGCAATCCCTGTGCACCGGCAAGTCGCGGTGGCAATCCCTGTGCGCCGGCCAGTCGCGGTGGCAATCCCTGCGCACCGGCAAGTCGTGGTGGTAATCCCTGCGCGCCGGCAAGTCGCGGTGGCAATCCCTGCGCACCAGGTGGTCGATAATCCAGGTTGAATCCGAACGATCCACAATGAGTTCCAAGTCAGTACGTGGTCGAGAGCATTCAGTGTGACGATCTCTGCCTTATGCCCGCTGGATGATTATCGGGATTGGCTGATTCAGCTTCCTGAGCCGGATTTCGACGAGCTCGTATCTGCGGCTCAGGAATTTTTCGATATCAATCAGGCCCTGATCAATGATCAGCAAACAATTCTGGGTGAGTTGCTCAGAGATGAGCCTGATTCGCCCGTGCTCCGCTGGCAGCACTATCCCTCAGGAGATGTGTCGGACCCGGATACGGGGGCAATGTATTACTACCATGCGCATGCTGATGGTGAGCGTCCTTGTGATGAGCATGGCCATTTTCATCTGTTTATTCGTCCGGAACCGAGTGCCCGATTCAGTCATTTCGTAGGTGTTTCCGTCGATGCGCGAGGTGCCGTACGTTCCCTGTTCACAACCAATCGCTGGGTGACGGACGAGCACTTTCGTTCCGCGAATGATTTGGTTTCCCTGTTGCCCGACGCGTTTGTCGTTAATCGTGCACGCCCATCCTGGTTGATTTCCCGTTGGTTGATGATGTTGGTTCGTTTGTGCGAACCGCATATTCAGCGATTGCTCATCGCGCGGGATGAATTTCTGGGCTGGACCGGGGAAGGTGAACTGCCGGTCGAGATTGCCGAAGACCGATCAAAACAGGTGTTGAGCGAAGAGTTTATTGATATCTATGCGATTTTAACGACAGTGCAACACATGGGGGTGCAGCGTTATTCGGCATAAAAAAACACACATTGTCACGATCTGGTCGGTGTGTTTTGATAGGCGATGCAACTTTCTGGTTTGCATCTCATGGGGTGGTTGGATGCGCCGTAGGCTATCTGACAGTTAAATGTTCTAAAGAAGGAGTTTTGACGAATGAATTTCAAGAAGTTTGTATTTGTGCCCGCTGTGATCGCGGCATCGTTCGCGGCACAAAGCGCGTTTGCGGTTACTGTGCCTGGGCCGTTGGTTGATCCGGCTTGGCTGAACGCACATTTGAACGACGTCAAGGTGCTGCAGGTCAGTGGCACCATGAAAGATTTCACGACCGCCCCTGAGATCAAAGAGATTAAGGGCAAGAAAGTTGCCGTGACCGTGAGCGGGCATGTACCGGGCGCATCGTTTGTCGATTTCAAGGCGATCCGTGTCACGCGTGACATCGATGGCAAGAAGGTCAAAGGTGTTATCCCTGAAAAGGCGGCCTTCGAGAAACTGGTTCAATCATGGGGCGTGAACAAGGATCAGCCCATCGTGATCGTGCCCAAAGGTCTTTCGACCGGTGATGTTGACGAGGCCACTCGTTTGTACTGGCAGTTGAAATACTACGGTCAGGACAACATGGCCATTTTGAACGGCGGTATGGCCCAATGGTTGGCAGACGGCATGCCAGCGGCAACCGATTCACCTGCCGCTTCCGCGGGCAACTGGGTTGCTACTGCCGAGCGCAAGAATATTCTTGCGACTTATCAGGATGTCAAAAAAGCCCTTGAACAACCAGGCGCTGTCGAGCTTGCCGACGCCCGTCCAACCAACCAGTACATGGGGGTTTTTACCAAACCCAAAGAACTGTCTGGTCATCTGCCTGGTGCGAAGAACGTTCCGCCAGATTTACTGACCACTGCCGATGGGGCTTCTGCACGCTTCCTGCCCAAAGCCAGCTATGAATCCATGTTCAAAGCGGTCGGTTTGAATCCGGGTAAGGAGATCGTCGACTACTGCAACACCGGTCATCTGGCCTCTGGTCTGTGGTTTGTGACCCATGAAATCGTGGGTGACAAGAAAGCCCGTCTTTATGATGGTTCGCTCGTTGAGTACAGCCAGTATGAAGGCGCCAAGACGATTGATCCGGCCAAGCTGGGCAAGTGATCTTCCTTTAACTCGTCATCTGTTTTAACGAGTCGATTAAAAGGCGCCCTTTACGGGCGCATTTTTGTTTGGAAGCCAGACCGTGGCGGATGTGGCCAATAAAAAACCCGCTGAATACAGCGGGTTTTCTTGATTGACCGGAGAGCCGTTATCAGGCGTTGCGTTGTTCGATCATGTTGTGGATGACCGGTGTGAGGATCAAGTCCATTGCGTAGCTCATTTTGCCGCCTGGAACAACGATGGTGTTATACCGAGACATAAATGAGTTGGGAATCATCGATAACAGATAAGGGAAATCAGCTCCGATTTTCTTGGGGTTTGAAAAGCGGATAATGACCAAGCTCTCATCGGGGGTGGGGATGTCGCGCGTGATGAACGGATTGGAGGTGTCCACAGTCGGAACGCGCTGGAAGTTGATGTCGGTACGTGAGAACTGAGGTGTGATGTGCTTCACGTAGTCAGGCATCCGGCGAAGGATCGTATCGACCGTGGCTTCAGCGGAATAGCCGCGTTCTGCGTTGTCACGGAAAATCTTCTGGATCCATTCCAGGTTGATGATGGGGACAACGCCCACGCCCAGATCCACGTGCGCCGAAGCGTCAATGGTGTCGGTTTTGACCAGACCGTGCAGGCCTTCATAGAAAAGCAGGTCGGAGCCGGGGGGGATGTCCTCCCATGGCGTGAACTCACCCGGCTTGAGGTTGGTGTTGAGGCGGGCGTTGTGTTCTGCCGCTTCCTGATCGCTGTGGATGTAGTAGCGCTTTTTGCCTGTGCCTGTTTCGCCGTAGGTTTTGAACAGTTCGGCCAGTTTGTCAAAGTGGTTGGCTTCCGGACCGAAATGGGAGAAAGAGAAATTGCCCAGCGCTTCCGCCTTTTTGACCGCTTCTCTAAAATCCACCCGTGACAGGCTATGGAAGCTGTCACCTTCAATCACGACAGGCGTGAGTGACTCGCGGCGAAATACGTGTTCAAAAGCACGCTTTACAGTGGTGGTGCCAGCGCCGGACGAACCGGTGACAGCCACAACGGGATGCTTAACAGACATGGCTTCTCCTTAATAAAACAAATTGAAGATCTAATTGGATCAAGGGTTGCTCACCCGCTTTACAGCGCGTGTTCATTGATCGAATAAGACACCGGGTCCAACAAAAACCAAGCTTGGGATTCTAGGCTTTTATCCTTTATCTCACAAGTTGTTGATGCGTTCAGGCGTGATCTTTTAACTGACAGCCCCGGGTTTCTGGTTGGAAAATCATGAATCCGATTTTATTTTGCGCAGGTGGATATTTCGCAGCAAGCCCATTGTCGGGCGAATCAGGAACTGGATCGAAGCGATCAGGAAAACCCAAGCACCAGCACTTGCCAGACCAGGGACAATAAAAAACACGCTGCCCAAAATAAACCACAGCGCGATGAGGAAATCGTTGAACAGGATCGCGGTTTCATAGCGGTTCTGGATAATCAGCTCATCTCTGCCGAAACGGATATCGGTTTGCTCTTTGCTGGAATCAATCGATTTGGTCATGGGGACGGCTCAGTCGCTATTGGATCGTCGATAAAGCAGGTCAAACACAGCGTGTTCCAGACGAATGCCCCGTCGCTCGAACTTGGTTTCTGGTCGCCAGCCGGGGCGCGCGTTTTCTCCGGAGCCGCTATGCTCTGCAGAAAAATCCGGATGGACATCGAGCACCGCGCGCATGTGTTCGGCATAGGGCGCCCAGTCGGTGGCCAGATGCCACAGCCCGCCGGGTTTGAGCTTTTGGCTGACCAGGCTCGCAAATTCTGTTTGTACGATTCGCCGTTTGTGGTGCCGCGCTTTATGCCAAGGGTCTGGGAAATAAAGCAGTAAGCAATCCAGACTGGCGTTCGCGATACGGCTTTGGATGAACGGTACGGCGTCTTCGGCCACGATGCGAATATTCGTCAAGCCCAGGCGTTCGACACCCAGTGCCAAATGGCCGATGCCCGGCCTGTGGACTTCGATGCCGATAAAATCTTGGTCCGGGGCTGCTGCGGCCATGTGCAGCAGGCTTTCACCATTGCCAAAACCAATCTCAAGGGTGACCGGCGCGCTGCGTCCAAATACGGCTTCGAGGTCGAGCAAATCGCCCTCTGCCTTGAGTTCCAGCGAGGGCAAAAGCTCGTTGATTGCGCGAATCTGCGCGGTGGTGAGCCGCCCTTCACGCCGGATAAACGAGCGGATGGGACGGTGCGTATGGGGCGCGGGTGGCGTGTCGGTAGTCATCATCGTGTCGTTAGGAAATCAAGCCATCGATAGGTGAAGAAGCGCTTGCATAGCGTTTGCGAGGCATCCTTCCGGCAAGGAAGGCTTCGCGTCCGGCTTCGATGGCTTTTTTCATGGCCGAGGCCATCAGAACGGGGTTTTTGGCGGCGGCAATGGCTGTATTCATCAACACGCCGTCACAACCCAGTTCCATGGCGATGGCCGCGTCTGATGCCGTACCCACGCCGGCATCGACGATGATCGGCACCTTGGCATTTTCGATGATGGTCAGCAGATTGTATTTGTTCTGAATACCCAGCCCGGAGCCGATGGGCGCGGCCAGCGGCATCACGGCAACACAGCCGATTTCTTCCAGGCGCTTGCACAGAATCGGATCGTCCGAGGTGTAAACCATCACTTCAAAGCCATCGGCAACCAGGATTTCGGCGGCCTTGAGGGTAGCGACGACATCCGGGTACAGTGTTTTGGCATCGCCCAATACTTCGAGTTTGACGAGGTTATGCCCGTCCAGAAGCTCCCGCGCCAGTTTGCAGGTGCGCACGGCATCTTCTGCGGTGTAGCAGCCTGCGGTGTTGGGCAGAATGGTGTAGCGCTCCGGCGGCAGCACATCCAACAGATTGGGTTCGCCCGGGTTCTGGCCGATATTGCTGCGGCGTATGGCTACGGTAACGATTTGTGCGCCTGCGGCCTGCGTTGCGGCTTCGGTTTCGGCCAGGTCCTTGAATTTCCCGGTACCGGTCAGTAGACGGGAATGAAATTGGCGACTGCCAATGGTGAGCAGATCGGATGTATTTGGGTTCATATGTCGTGGTTGCCTTGTGTTTTGTTTGCCGAATGATTCGTATGGATTCGTTCTGGCTGTCTATCTCGATGGGATCAGGTGTCTTGTGCCCCGCGTGCGATTCAGGCCGGGACTGTGACGATTTTACACGTATCGTCAAACCCGGCGGATGGCTATCTGCTGTCAGTGTCGTTGTTCTGCCGTCTCAAGAAAAGGGCCGGGTTGCAATGTGCAAGGTTGCCCTTCGATGAGGAGTTCGTCGTGCAGATGATTCAAGCGTATGACCGCGAGAAAGACCTGCATGTCCTCGTTGCCAACCCGGCAGATCGCACTGCGTACGATTTCGCCCGCCTCGGTTTGAGGTTCGTTAGCTGGATGAATGACTGATTTCGGCAGAACCGGTTCGGCCATGCGCGTGTATCCGCTGACCATGCGGCGGTTGGATTTCCCGAGATAGTGCAGGCGGGCGACGACTTCCTGGCCGGGATAGCAGCCCTTCTTGAAACTCACGGCCTGGAGCAGGTCCAGGTTGATCCACTGCGGTACAAAGTGCAGCACCGTTTCACGATTGATGGTGGGAATGCCGTCGTGAATTTCGGTGCAGTCCCAGGCATTTTGTGTGGTTCGTTGCGGCAAATGAGGGGCAAGTGCCAGCAGCGCATGGGTCGGTCCCTGCAATGAAAGTCGAGGGTCGTCACCCGTCTGTTCCCATGTCGCGACTACGCCCGAGGGCAGGGTGCTCTGGGCCAGAGGATCCGCTGGTGATGAGGCCATGCCGCTGGCGGCCAGCAAAGCCGGATCGGGGTTCAGTACGCCGACACTTTGCCAGTCATCACTGATCTCGATAAGGACACGGCGGCGAAGCACGTACAGTTTCAATGTTTTGAACAGATCGGCGGCGAGTTCGGCGGGCACGGTCAGACGATAGGTCATGCCTTGTCCACCGTCTTGCGGACGCAGCGGATGGATGAGCACGGTAGTTAAAATCCGTCCTTTGGCATTGCACAGTGCGCCGCGTGCCGCATGGCTGCCATCGAGCGACAGGATTTCCTGAGTCAGCATGGCTTGCAGGAAATCGCCCGCTTCCTCGCCGCTGACAAGCAGGCTGGCTCGTGTGTCCAGCAAAACCCAGGCAGCCGCCGATGGGCTGGCAGGGTGAGCCGGTTCTGGGTGTGTCTGCAGAAACAGTGACCAGTCGTTATTCATGTCGTTATCTTTTCGTGAATTCAGTAAGGTGAAGAATAACACTGCACAAGCTACTCTGCCCGAGCCGAGCGCGGTGTCAATTCATTCGATGCCGGAACAACCAGCCTGCAAATGCCAGCGTCACAAGGCCGATGATCGCCAATGGCCAGAATTCGTCAATCAGGGAATCGAACGAGCTGCCTTCGAGAAATACGCCGCGCAAAATGATCATGAGATAGCGCATGGGATTGATCAGGGTCAGATCCTGCACGATCGGTGGCATGTTGGCGATGGGGGTGGCAAATCCCGAGAGGATGATGGCGTGTACCAGAAACAGGAATACACCAAGTACCGCCTGCTGCAGAGTGGTGGCCAGCGCGGAAATCATCAGTCCGACGCCGATTGCAGACATCAGGAAAAGCCCGAGTCCCACAAACAGGGTGCCGATGTGGCCTTCGAACGGGACGCCGAACAGATGAACGGCCAGAAAAATAGTCACGCCGCCCTCGATCATGCCGATCACGAACCCCGGCGTGGCCTTGCCGATCAGGATTTCGACGGGGCGCAATGGCGTGACCAGTAACTGATCGAATGTGCCTTGTTCGCGCTCGCGGGCGACCGACAGGGCAGTGACGACCATCACGACCACCAGCATCAGAATGCCCACCACACCGGGCACGATGAACCAGCGACTTATGAGGTTCGGGTTGAACCAAGCACGGGAGACGATCACCGAGGGCGGTGCGGCGAGGTGATGCGTTTGCTGCCATTGGGCGTTGAAGTCGGCCACGATGCTGCTGGCGTAGCCCAGAGCGATGGCGGCGGTATTCGAATTGCGCCCATCGATGATCAGTTGCACGGTGGTGGGTTTGCCGCTATCCAGATCCTGCTCGAAGCGCGGTCCGATATGCAGGACCATCAATGCCTCACGCTGATCGATCACGTTTTTTATCTCGTCCTCATGCGTCAGTCGGGCGGCGATCTCAAAATGCTGCGATCCGGTAAAACGCGCAACCAGCGATTGAGCCGCCTGACCACCATCCTGGTTATAGATGGCCAGCGGGATGTGATTGAGATCGAAGGTTGCCGCGAAACTGAACACCACAAGCTGAATGATGGGCGGGCCGATAACGACGAATCGTGCCTTGGGGTCGCGAAGCAACGCCTGAAACTCTTTGATGGCGAGCGCGAAAATCCGTTGCCACATCATGGATTCCTCAAAATCATTCCAGGGATTTGCGGATCTTTCGTCGGCTGGCGCCGAGGAAAAACGCCGCAATGGCCAGCATGGCCAGGGTATTGGGCCAAATCACGCCGTTGACATCGCCCGCCAGAAACAGTGTGTGCAGAATCACGATGAAGTAGCGCGCCGAGACAATGTACGTCAGGTTCTGCAACCAGCCGGGCATGCTGCCGATATCGAAGATAAAGCCAGAAAGCATGAAGGCGGGCAGGAAGGTGGTGATGATGGCGATCAGGCTGGCGACAAACTGGTTCTTGGCCACGATCGAGATGAACAGCCCCATGCCCAGTGCTGTCAGCAGGAAAATGGCGGAAGTCAGGATCAGGATCCATGGGCTGCCGAGGAAGGGAACATTGAACAACCAGATGGCCATGGAGACGGAAAGCGCCATCCCGCCCATGCCAAGCACAAAATAGGGGATGAGCTTGCCGAGCAGGAGTTCGTTGAGGTGCACGGGTGTGACCATCAGCGCTTCGAGCGTGCCGCGTTCCCATTCGCGCGCCATGACCAGAGCCGTGAGCAGTGCGCCGATCAGGGTCATGATGACGGCAATCAGGCCGGGGACGAGGTAATCGCGACTGCGCAATTCGGGGTTGAACCAGATGCGGCTGGCTACCTGGACCGGTTGATCAGCCGAGTGTCCTGCTGCCGTTGCGCGGGCACTCAGCCAGCCCTGCCAGGCTGCCTGAATATAGGCTTGAGTCAGACGCGCCTGATTGGCATCCACGCCGTTGACGATGATCTGCACGGGGGCCTGGTTTGCCGTATTACTCAGCTTGGCCGAAAAATCACTGGGCAGATGAACGATGGCATCGACGGTTCGGTTCAGCATCCAGCGTTCGGCGGTAGGGAGGTTCGGTGCGGTTTTCGGGCTGAAGTAGGTGGATTGGTCGAACGCGCCGAACAGGGCCGCTGTTTGCGAATCCGGCGCATCGGCGACCAGTGCGATGGGAATGTGCTTGGCGTTGAGCGAGACGCCATAGCCGAAAATCAGGAGCAGGACGACGGGCATCAAAAAGGCGATGGCGATGCTGGACGGGTCACGCAGGATTTGCAGGGTTTCCTTGCGGATGAGCCCGAACAGTCGTCGTCCGGCTCCACCGCGAGCGAGTGCTGTATCTGGCGTGTTCTGTGCCGTTGTGTTCCGGGCCTTCGTATTCATTGGCTTGGCCTCGGGGCCTTCGGGGCATTGGGTGTGCTGATCAGGGCGATAAAGGCGTCTTCCATGTTCGGGTTGGGCTGTTCCGGGCTTTTGGCCTGCGCGCGTACATCTTTGGGGCTGCCTGCGGCGAGAATGTCACCCTGACTCATGATGACGAGCCGGTCGCAGTATTCCGCCTCGTCCATGAAGTGGGTGGTGATCATGATCGTGACGCCCTGGTCGGCGAGTTGGTTGATACGTTGCCAGAACGCCCGTCGTTCGATGGGATCGACACCCGAGGTGGGTTCATCCAGAAACAGAATGTCCGGTTCGTGCATCAGGGCGCAGGCCATGGCGAGGCGTTGCTTGAAGCCCAGCGGCAACAGGCCGCAACTGGTATCGGAATAGTTCGTCAGGCCGAATTCTGCCAAAGCCCAGTCAATTCGAGCGGCACGCCGCTGCCTGTTCAAGCCATAGGCTTTGGCGAAGAAGATCAGGTTCTGGCGCACACTCAAGACTTCGTACAGGGCGAACTTCTGCGACATGTAGCCGATGCGCGCGCGTGCCTTGGCAGCTGCCGTGCGCAGATCCACGCCGGCAACCGAGAGTTTGCCCGCACTGGGCAGGAGCAGGCCGCAGAGCATACGGAAGGTCGTGGATTTACCCGCACCATTGGCACCGAGCAGCCCGAAAATCTCACCGCGTTGAACGGAGAAACTGATGGCGTCCACCGCAATGAATGTACCGAAACGACGTGTCAAATCCGAAACAATGATGATGTCCTCACGGTTTTTCACCGGGGCGTTTTTTGGCGTGGTTGGCAGCGCGGCGACCGCTGATTCCTTGGATTCCTGATGTTCCTGGTTTTTCCGATGTTGTTGGGATTCCCGTTCGCGCAATTGCAGCACGAACGCATCTTCGAACCGGGGCTGCAGTGGCTGCCAGGTCACGCCGGGCAGTTCAGGTGGTTGTGCGTTTTCATCCAGCAGGACGCGTACAAGATCGCCGTCGATGATGGCATCACGAACCACAGACTGTTTCTGGAGTTCGGCCTGAAGATGACGGCGTATCGTAGCAGGCCGACTGGCGCCATACACGCGTCCAGTCAGGTGGGCCGTGAACTCTGCGGGCGTACCTTTGCCCAGCACGCGGCCTTCGTGTAGCAGGATGACTTCCTTGCAGCGTTCGGCCTCGTCAAGATAGGCCGTGGACAACAGGACGCTCATGCCCTCGTCGGCGACCAGTTGATACACAATCGCCCACAACTCCCGCCGGGATACGGGATCGACGCCGACGGTCGGTTCGTCCAGCAATAGCAGTCGAGGCGGGCGAACCAGCGTGCAGGCCAGGCCGAGTTTCTGTTTCATGCCACCGGAAAGGCGCCCCGCCAGTCGTGCCGTGAATGGTGCCAGCCCGGTCATGTGCAGCAATTGGGCGAAGCGTGCTGCCCGTTGATCTGGAGGCAGGCCCTGCAGGTCGGCATAGAGATTCAGGTTTTCCTGAACGGTCAGGTCTTCGTACAGTCCGAAGTGCTGCGGCATGTAGCCGATGCTCGCCTGTACGGTCAAAGGATCGGCGACGGCATCGAGTCCAAGGACGGTCAGCGTGCCGGAATCCGGTGTGAGCAAGCCTGCGATGAGGCGCATCAGGGTGGTTTTGCCCGCGCCGTCCGGACCGATCAGACCGGTGACCTGTCCCGGGACAACGCGCAGGGAAACATCCACCACCGCCTCGGTGCGTCGGGGTGGCTTGCCGAACGACTTATGTATTCCGTCGGCAATGATGGCCAGCGTTTGGTCATCTGCGCTTTGTGGCGTCATCAGTGTGCTTGGGATGGCTTGGTGATGGTTGATTTATCGGTCGTCGTTTCACTGCCGCAGGGATTTTCGCCATGTAATCGGGGTTTGGCACCCAGTGCAATATGTGCGGTGACCGGCATCCCCAGTCGCAGTTGCCCGTTCGGGTTACAGGCATAAATCCGGGCTTGATAGACAAGATCGGTGCGCACGGTCGTGGTTTCGACCGTTTTGGGGGTGAACTCAGCCGTGGGTGAGATGTAGCCCACCCATCCGTTGAAGGTCTTGCCCGGGAAACTATCGCTGGTGAGTGTGGCCGGCATGCCTTCCTGCACCAGACCAAGGTCGGGCTCATCCACATAGACCCGCGCCCAGATCGGTGAGGTGAGTGCCAGCGAAATGACGGGCTGAGCCGGTGAGGCCATGTCGCCCGGTTCCAGAATCCGGTTGCGGACAATCCCTTGAGCCGGGGCGACGAGCACGGCATCGTCCCGGGCGATCTGGGCACTTCTGACCTGGGCTTCGGCCGCTGCAACGGCGGCGCGGGCCTGTTCGATGTCTTCCTTGCGGGGGCCGATAATCGCCAGTTTGAGCGAGGCGCTGTCGGCCTTGAGTTGCGCTTCGGCGGCATCGCGTGCGGCACGGGCGGAGTCACGATCCTGGGTCGAGGCCATTTTTTGCTTCGCCAGTGTTTGTATCCGGTCGAAGCTTAATCTTTTCTCCGTGAGGTTGGCCTGATCGGCGGCCACAACGGCGCGCAGGCGTTCGATATCTTCGGGGCGCGTGCCGTTCAGCAGTCTGTTCAGCGCGGCCTGATTGGCGGCAAGGTTGGCCTTGGCTGACGCCAGCGCGGCATCGAAGCGGCGCATGTCAAGCGTTGCAATTATGTCACCGGGACGAATTGCGTCGCCCGTCTGCACGGGGATAGTGTCGATGCGACCGGCGTCGTTGAAGGCGAGGTCGACTTGCCGAAGGTCGATGTTGCCGTACAGCGTCAATTCCGTGCGCGTGCCCTGTGAATGAAGACCGTGTGCGTAGAACCAGTAGCCGGTGCTGCCTGCAATGATGATCAAAAGCAGGATAATTATCCGAAAGCGCATTGTCATCGAGTCCTCTGCCGCAAAATTTGTTGCCACATTTTGGCGCCTGAATACATAGTTTGTATAGGGATTTTGTTTGAATCGTGGGGGTTATTCCCGCGCTGGGTGTCGCAGGGCTGCTAGAATGCCCGCCTTGTTTGTTCCGCTAGCGGATGTATTTTTATGACTGCTCTTGATTTTGCTGCCGAAACCATGCGTCGGCGCACCTTTGCGATTATTTCTCACCCCGATGCCGGTAAAACGACGATCACCGAGAAGTTGCTCCTGTTTGGCGGCGCCATTCAGATGGCCGGTACGGTCAAGGGGCGTAAATCCACCCGTCATGCGACTTCCGACTGGATGGCCATGGAGAAGGAACGGGGGATTTCGGTCAGCAGCTCCGTAATGCAGTTTCCGTACAAGGATTACATCGTCAACCTGCTCGATACACCCGGTCACGAAGACTTCTCGGAAGATACCTATCGTGTGCTCACGGCGGTGGATTCGGCACTGATGGTGATCGATGTGGCCAAGGGCGTCGAGGCGCGAACCATCAAGCTGATGGAAGTCTGCCGCCTGCGCGATACGCCGATCATTTCGTTCATCAATAAGATGGATCGCGAGGGCAAGGAACCCTTGGAACTGCTGGATGAAATCGAATCTATTCTGAAGATTCGTTGTGCGCCCATCACCTGGCCGATCGGCATGGGTAAGCGCTTTAAGGGGGTTTATCACCTGTATGAAGACCGGGTGATTCTCTACGGCCCATCTCTGCCGACCCGCGCGCAGTCCAAAACCGAAATCAAGGGGTTGAATAATCCCGAACTGGACGACCTGCTGGGCGATCAGGCCGATGAATTGCGCATGGAAATCGAACTGGTGCAGGGCGCGGCCGATACCTACGACCACGAAGCGTATCTGCGCGGTGAGTTGTCGCCGGTCTATTTCGGTTCAGCCATGAATAACTTCGGCGTGCAGGAGCTGCTCGATGGGTTTGTTGAGGCCGCGCCCGGCCCGCTACCGCGTCCCAGTACGGCCCGTGACGTGTTGCCGACCGAGGAAAAGTTTTCCGGTTTCGTGTTCAAGATTCAGGCGAATATGGATCCGCAGCACCGTGACCGAATCGCCTTTTTCCGTGTCTGCTCGGGCAAGTTCACCCGGGGCATGAAGGTCAAGCATGTCCGGCTGAACCGCGAGATCAAAATCCCCGATGCACTGACGTTCATGTCATCCGACCGTGAACGCCTGGAAGAAGCCTATCCGGGGGACATCATCGGTATTCACAACCACGGCACGATTCGTATTGGCGATACCTTCACCGAAGGCGAGCGTCTGGCCTTCACCGGCATTCCGAACTTTGCGCCGGAACTGTTCCGTCGGGCGCGACTGCGTGACCCGCTCAAATCCAAGCAATTGCTCAAGGGCTTGAGCCAGTTGTGCGAAGAAGGCGCTACCCAGCTCTACAAGCCGTTGATCAACAACGATTTGATTTTGGGTGCAGTGGGTGTATTGCAGTTCGAAGTGGTGTCGGAGCGGCTGAAAACCGAGTATTCCGTCGATTGCCAGTTCGAACAGGTGAACGTGACCACGGCACGCTGGATCGAGTGTGACGATCCCAAGCGGCTGGAAGAATTCAAGGCCAAGAACGAAGCGAATCTCGCACTCGACCACGCGGGGGACCTGGTCTATATCGCCCCCACGCGCGTCAACCTGCAAATGGCGCAGGAACGCTGGAAGGATGTGCGGTTCCTCGCCACGCGCGAGCACGGCGATTACACCACGGCAGAGGAGTGAACCTGCCGGTTATTTGCTGGCGGGCTGCTCCGGGGTGGCGTCTGGCGGAATGGTGGATGCCAGAATGTTGAAATCCTTGGGCGAAATGTACTGGAACAGATCCTTGCCATCGCTGTTGATGGTGATCAGCAGGCCTTTGCTCGGGTAGAGCCAGTACTGTGTCTTGTCCTTGGTGTGCCGGATTTCCTCTGGCTTGCCAAAATGGCGATCGATCAGGCCGGTCGTGTATTCTGCGGCCGGCTGGTAGGTAATCGACTCGATCGGGAAATACTGGGCCTTGCGAATGTGTTCGTCGGTCATCGGGTACTTCCAGGCACCGCTGGGTGTCGGGTCCGGCTTGGCGTGATTGGCGGCGACCCATTGATTCAGTTCCTTGGGATCGGTTTTGGCTACGATGGCGACCTTGGCCGTCAAGGCGCCCAGATTCATCGTGCCGAAATACGCTTCCAGCGAGGCTTTCTTATCCGGGTCCACAAAGATGGCCAGTTCCGCTTTCTGGTCGTATACCCGTTTGAATTCGAGCAGGGAATCCTTGCCCAGATGCACACCGAATACCGCGCTGGTACCGTCCGGGAAGACCTGGATATCCCAGGGCAGGAACGGGTGGTCTGGGGCTTTCGCACTGCAGGCGGCAAGGGCGCCCCCCAGTAACAGAGCGACCATGAGACGCAGAAAAACGGGGAGAATGCGGTCGATGGGGCTTCGGAACATTTGCGCGATCCTGAAAACTGAACAAGAATGAGGTCGCAATGTATCAGATGCACTGCCGAAATGGGGATATGTGCCTGAGCATGATGAGCGGTCATGAGTGACCATAGGCGAAGATTTCGTTACCCTCTTGGCTCTTATGCCTGTATTTTCGTATTATTTATCAAGGAGTTGATTATGTTTGTTGGTCGAACGGGTTTGGGGCTTGTCTGTGCCCTGCTGCTGGGTGGTGCGACGGCCGGGATGGCGGTGGCATCGGCTGATGAGATGAAATTCCCCCTGCGGGCGCAATATGAAACGGTGGGCGTGAAGCCCATTTCCACGGCAGATTTATTGGCGCACTTCAAAAATTACACGATCATCGATGCACGCTCGGAATACGAGTATCAGACACTCCACATCGAAGGCGCCGAATCGGTGCCTTTGTCTTCCCCGGGTTTCGATCAGAGCGTGAAGGCATTGGCGGAAAAGACGAAAAAGCCCCTAGTCTTCTACTGTAACGGCACGACATGCGAAAAATCCTACAAGGCTGCCGTGCGCGCCATGCAGTCGGGTGTGAAGCAGGTACTCGTTTATGATGCCGGGATTTTCCATTGGGCAGAAGCCAATCCGGGTAAGACCGATCTGCTCGGCAAGAAAATGCAGTCGGCCAGCCAGTTGATTTCGAAGGCTGATTTTGCCGCGCATCTTTTGAGTCCGCGCGATTTTTATGAACGCGTCATGGGTGATCCGAATGCGATTGTGCTGGATATTCGTGACGCCGGCCAGCGAGCGGGCGTTTCCTTGTTCCAAATGCGTGATGTGCATGTGCCTTTGGATAACGCTCGACTCACCGATTGGGTGGACCGGGCCAAGAGGGAGAACCGCGCGATGTTCTTTATCGACGCCACCGGCCACCAGGTTCAATGGTTGCAGTACTACCTCAAAGAACAAGGCTTGCACGATTATTGGTTCATGAAAGGTGGTGCCAAGGCGTTTTACGATACGCTTTGATTGAAGAGTGGGATGAAACACAACAGTAAGGGGATTCAAATGCGTTATGTGTTGGTTGGTTTGATCGCTATGAGTGGCGTCACTTTTTTAGGTGCGTCGGCAAGGGCGGATTCGATGGTGGCTACTGCTCAGTCTGAAGCTCAAGTGGTTGGGCAGTCCTTTCCCAGCCTGAAATTAACCAATCAGCAGGATGTCCCCGTCCAGTTGCCGGGCGAAGCGTCGGTGATTGTTTTTGCAAACGCGAAGAAAGTCGATGAATGGGCCGATCCCTTGATGGCGAAGTTTGGTCAAAAGCAAATGGATGCCCAACATCTGGTCTACCTTTCCGACATTCACCGCATGCCGTGGATGATCAGCAAGATGTTTGCGCTACCCAAATTAAAGGAGCGTGCTTATTCAGTCGCCTTGATCCGTGAGGCCAATCAAGTGCCCGCAACCCTCGAGCCGAATACGGGTTGCCTGAATTGGATTCAGTTAAAATCCGGGAACATCACAGCACTCACCCCTGTTTGCACGCCGACCGATCTTGCAAAACGACTTAATGAATTAGCGGCACATTAGCGCAGCAGTCGGTTAGTGGCCAGAGCAAATGCCCTCAAGGATGTGTGATGCGTAAAACCTACATTGCGCTGCTGGGGTTATTGATCATAGCTGCGAGTGCGCTCGGCTATCGTTATGTCTCGAATCTCGATCAGACCGAGATTCGAATATCTTCAAATCCTTGGGTGGGTTTTACCCCTTTTATCTACGCACAGGAAAAAGGCTGGTTAAAAAATACACCGTTTCGTTTTTTGTGGCTTGTCGAGTTGTCCGAAAATCGACGACTTTACGAGAATGGTTTTGTGCAGGGTTTCACCGCCACGCAATATGAGTTGCTTCACTTTCCCCATCCCGACGCGTTGGAAGCTGCTTTTTTAATCGATCGTTCCAATGGTGCCGATGCCATCCTTTCCAACCGGTCGCTCGCTGCACTGCAAGCCGAATCAAAGCCGATTAAGGTTTATCTGGAGCGAGGCTCACTGCAGCGGGATATGTTCCATGCGTTCATCAATGAAAACGGCCTGAAGGATCATGCTTTTGAATTGATCAACCGTTCTCAGGAAATGCTGTTGTTATTAAAGCCGGACGCGGAGCCCATGCTCCTGCTTTCTTATTCGCCCTATTTGACACAACTGCATCAGCATGGTTTTCAAACCATCGCATCTTCGCGTTCGCTTAAATCGTTTATCGTTGTGGATGGCTTGTTCGTCAATCGACAGGTATACGCTGAACACAGAGCGGATTTCGTAAAACTCAAAGAGATTTTCGATCGCGCTTTGGCGGTGTTCCATTCGGATCCCAAAATTTTCTACGAAACCGTTAAAGGCTACCTGGAAGGACAAACATTCGATCAGTTCATGACGTCAACCCACGACATCGTCTGGCTAAATCAACAGGTCGATCCCGAAATGCTCAGACATCTTAAGAGACAAGGAGTGCGTGTTGATGAAAGAATCCCGTGATGATAATCCATGAAAATTAATCGATTTACTTCATTGGCGGCTGTCGGTATCGGGATTGTGATTACTGCCCTGGCTGCCAGTTTTTTTATTGTTGAACGCAATTTGATGTTGCAATCATTGGCTGATGATCTGAATCAGAATTTATTTTATATCGAAAGTGAACTCCGCCATACACTTGGCGATAAACCCGTCTCGCAGATACAGAGTGTTCTCGACCGCGCTGTGGCAATCAATCAATCGTTGTTGGTTATTTCTGTTTCAGTTGATGGCGAGCATATCAGCGCTTCTTCATCGCGATCTTTGGTTGGCCGGTTGCTGGAGAAAAATTATTTACCCATGACCGATATGGCGCAGGGTATCGTCAAAGGGCATGTTGATTATCGTGAAATAATAAATTTTTACGAAAATAACGCGGATCGGAAACAGATTGTATTGCTGATTACGCTAGACAGTAAATATGTCTTTGATCGCATGAATCAGGTCGCATTCTTTTATGGATTTGGTCTATTTATAGTTTTGGGCCTGATTGCCATAGCTGTTTATATTGTTGCAGATAGAGTGATTACGGCGCCATTTTCGCGGATTATTAATCATGCGCGGGAAGGAAGATCACCAGCTGATTCCTATTTTATTGACGAGCTGAATGAGCTGAACCGAACATTAAACGAGACATTCAGCGCTCTAAACCAAAAGCAATATGAACTGAAGCGGTCGCTGGCGCAGACAACCTACCTCGATGGCGTATTACGGACAGTGGCTGATATTAATCAATTGCTGATTACGTCTAAAAATGTCCGAGAATTAATGGACCAAAGTGTGAGTCGCCTCGCACGTCATTCCGGCTATAGTGTGTGCATGATCTTGCGGGCGGAACAGGCACAATTGATTGTGCGTGCCTGCTCGATTAATGACGATAATCCATTATGTCTCGGGCGTTTGATGACCGATGGCGCCGAGATCGATGCGGGAAATCCGTTTATCCAAGCGTTTATGACAAAGCGCGCCGTCGTGGTTGAGCAGATATCGCTTGATGCTTCGGACCCGGGTTTGCAACTTGCACCTTGGCAGTTGCTGGCAGCACAAAAGTCATCGGGTTCACTGATTGCATTGCCTCTTGTATCAAATGTTCAGGATGATCCGCTGGGCGTGCTGGTTGTGTACGCCCTGCGTGCATCGGGTTTTGAACTTAAGGAAATAGCGATGTTGGAGGAGCTGGCGGGCGATATCGGCTTCGCTATCCGGGCATTTGAGCATCGCGAACAATTGCAACATCATCTGACGACCGACGCAGATACCGGTTTGCCGAATCGAGTGGCATTTATCGATCAACTGAATACCAGCTCGGGTGGTTTGATCGGTTTGATCAATATTGATCGTTTCAGTGACATTAACGCCGTGTACGGGGTCGCTATCGGTGATGCGCTCCTGAAAGAGTATGGATTGTGGTTGAAAGCGCGTGCCCAAGGCCGGGACGATATTCAACTGTACAGGATGGGGGGTGATGAATTTGCGCTGTATTTCAAAGCTTCCGAATTGCTATCCGAAGTCAGGCTCTTCTTTGTCGATTTGATCGCCGCAACGTCCAATTCAGCATTCAAGGTGGCGGGTGTGGAGATCGTGCTGACCATCACGGTGGGTGTGGCCCACGCGGCTGATGGTGGGCTGGCTCATGCGTCGGCTGCGATCAAGCAGGCCAAATTGGATCATCAGAGCATCGGCCTGTTTAATGGTTTGGATTCGACGAAGCAGCAGGAAAACAATATTGCCTGGTACAAGCGAATCAAAGATGCCATCGAAACGTCCCGGATCGTGCCGTACTTCCAACCCATCGTGGATAACAAGACGCAAGCGGTAACAAAGTACGAGGCGCTGATCCGGATGATCGATTCGGATGGTATGGTCATAACCCCCTACCAGTTTCTGGATGTTGCGAAGAAAACCAAACTCTATAGCCAATTGACCCGAGTGATGATCGACAAGGTGCTGGAGGTATTCAAGGAAAGCACGGTTCCGGTCAGCATCAATCTTTCGACCGAAGATTTGATGAATCAGGAATTGTCGGATTACCTCGCACAACGGTTAACGGAAACCGGCATGGGGCATCTGCTCGTGTTCGAGATTCTGGAAAGCGAAGGTGTGAACAACTACGAGGTCGTCAGTGCCTTTATTCAACGGTTTAAGGCAAAAGGATGCCTGTTTGCTATCGACGACTTCGGTTCCGGCTATTCGAACTTCGATCATCTGATCAAATTGAACATGGATATCCTGAAGATCGATGGCAGCCTGATCAGGACATTGCCGCATGATCGCAATTCGCAAATTATTGTGCAGCACATCTGCGATTTTGCGCATGAAATGGGTATTCGGACGGTGGCGGAGTTCGTGTCCAACGACGCTATTTATCGTCAGGTTTGCGAGATCGGTATCGACGACTCGCAAGGGTATTATTTCTACGAGCCGCTTGAGCGGCCCTTATGAGTGCAGAGTCGCGTTGAGCAAACTAACTGGTGGCCAATAAATAGCCGTTCAGACTGACCACCACCACCACGGTGAGCCATCCGAGCCATCGGACCCAGGTCGGGTTGACGTAACCACGCATCAATTTTCGATCGCTGGTAAACAGCACCAGCGGAATCAGTGCCAGCGCGATACCGAATGAGAGTACGACCTGGCTGTACACCAGCACTTCGGTGACATTCAGACCCAAGGCGATGATGATGAATGACGGCGTCATGGTAATGGCGCGCCGCAGCCAGAGCGGAATTCGAAAACGCACAAAACCATTCATGATCTCCTGCCCGGCAAGCGTTCCGACAATCGTGGAGGCCAGACCCGCAATCAACAGACTGGCGCCGAAAATCTGCGCGGCGATTTCACCCAGCAACGGGCTCAATGTCACATAGGCATTTTCGATACTGCCCGATTCAGCCGATGGATTGCCGTAAAACACGGCGGCGGCCATGGCGAGCATGGATAGATTCACGAATCCGGCAATCGTCATGGCGATGGCGACATCCCATTTGGTGCTGCGGAACATGGTCTTGCGGTGCAGCTTGCCGTATTTCACCAGATCCGCCTTGCTCAACGCCGAGTGCAGATAGATGACATGTGGCATGACGGTCGCGCCCAGGATACCGGCGGCCAGAAATACACTGTCTCTGCCGTCGAAACCGGGAATCAAGGCACCTTCCAGTACGGAAGCGGGATGGGGGTGGCTGAACAGCAATTCGACGACATAGATCAGCGCTACGGAAAGCAGCATCCCACCGATCACAATCTGCAGTGTTTTGAGATTACGCGTTTCAAGACTCAACACGGCCCAGCTGATGATGGCGGTGATGATCGCACCTTCCATAAGGGTGAAGCCAAACAAAAGCTTGAAACCAAGCGCCGCGCCGACAAATTCTGCAATATCAGTCGCCATGGCCAGAATTTCTGCCTGAATCCAGTACGGGTAAACCGCCCAGCGCGGCAAACGCTTGCCCAGTTGGGAGGCCAGCGATTCGCCGGTCGCCAGCCCCAGCTTTGCCGAAAGCATCTGGATGAGTGCCGCCATCAGGTTGGCCCAGACCACGACCCACAACAACAGATAGCCGTAATCGGCGCCAGCCTGGATATTGGTGGCGTAATTGCCTGGATCGATATAACCGATTGCCGCTACAAAGGCGGGCCCCAGAAACAGGATGCGCGTGCGTTTGGACGAGCGGGGAAGTGGAGCGGGAGTGGGCATGGTGCGCAGTATTTTAGTTTGGACTAACTTGTAGTTTAGACTTAACTAATTTTTTGGGCAACCGGATTCGTTCATAATGAAATGAAGGGGCTGCCGCGTTGGTTTGCCCCGGATCAAAGCTTCTTTAAATCCACCTCATTCCCCCTTTTACAAATGGGGCGGCGCGCTTGTACAAAAAGAGGAGGTTGATTCTTCCTTTTTTTTAGAGGAGGTGGCTCACGCGTTAAAAAAGCTTTGATTAGCCCCCTTTGAAAAAAGGGGGGGATTTGCCGAATCGCAGCCGGCGCCTCAAGAGAATTTGCAGTTGTGCAGGGGCCTCTCAGGGGAAAACGCGAATGTCCAGTTGCCCTTTTTGGTCCAATTCGATCAATACCCGCTTGCCCCAGGCCGGATGCTTCGCCAGTTGCTCGCCGTCCAGGTAAATACCGTTGATGGCAATGATTTCCGGTTCGAAGATTTCACAGAAAATCCGCGCCTGGGGCATGCCATTGACACCGGCCGCCGCCGTGCCCTTGAGTGCGCCATGAACATAGATCGAGCCATCGGCAACCACACGGGCGCCCGCACTGACCATGTTGATGATGATCAGGTCGGCCTGTTTTGCATAGATCTCGGCGCCCGAGCGCACGGGGTGACGAATCACGGTGGGCGTGTTCAGTGCATGGGCCGGATGTTCTGCTTCAGGCGCGGGCACCTCCTTGGCAGCGGGCTTTGGTGGCTCCGATTCAGGGGGGGCGGGTTCTTTGGGTGTTTCAACGGGGGGCGCTGCTTTGGGTTCCGGGGCAGGGCGACCTTCGATGTGCGGTAGTCGGGCCTGTGTCGCCTGTTCGCGTTGTTTTGCATTACCGCCCAACACGGCAATCGGTTCGAGCTGGTAGTTGCGGAGCAGGCTGATCAGCGCCGGGAAATCGACCCATTTGCCGCTGTTCTCGATACCGGAGAGATCAATCAGTATCGGTTCCGGTTTGCTGAAGATGCCTTGCCCGCCGAACGTGTCCTTGAATGCCCTCGTGAGCTTCAGCAAATGGGTTTCTCGCAGAACCAGGCAAGTAACGGGGGTCGGATTGCGGTGCAGGCTGAAGGTTTCGTGTTCGATCGGGATAAAGGGCGATGGGCTCATGGATGGTTTGTCTGGTTATATTTCTGATTATATTTCGGGATGAGATTCTTTCGTTGGATCTTGTTCGTTGAATCGGTACCGTGATGCTTTATAACTGACAGAGGGCCAATTCGAAAGCGACATCGTGATTGACCTGATAAGGGTGCCCGGTCCGGCGATCCAGCCGCATGAAGCGGACGATGACCCGATGCTTGCTGGCGCTGATTTCCGGATAGACATTGCTGTTGTCATCCAGTAGGACGCGTACAAGTTGATAGGGCGTGCCCAAATCCAGATTCAGCTGGAAAAAGCCGTCTTCTGCTGTTCTGGGCTCAGGGGCAACACTTTTCCTGATGAGATCTATCACCAGCTCATTCGCGCGTCGAATTGTTGCCAGGGGTTCCAACCACTCGACAAAATCTTCCCGTCGCTCCGAGTAGGGCTGAGCCAGCCAGTGGTGTAGTGCGGCCAGATCGAAGGCGCACAAGGCGCCGGGAATGGAAGCCCGTTGACGAATGGCATTGAGGAGTTCGTGTTTTTTGAGGTGGGTGCCCGGCTGGGTGCTCATGCGGAGCAGTTGGTCGAGCAATTGCGCCTGCTGGTCCAGCAACTGATTGAGAATTTCAGCGTTGACCTGCGGCGTGTGCGCCACGTGCAGCAGCTTGGCCTGTTGGCGTTCCAGTTCCTTGATGAGTTCGCGTTTGACATCGATGCGGCCGAGCACGTCGGTGGCTTCGATCAGGATCAGGATCGCACACAACGAACCCTCGGCAGATTCGTCCGCCAAGTGCAGTTCAAAGCGATCGAACAGGTATTCGAGCCGCAGGCAGGCACGAATCCGTTCATTCAATGGTTGTTCGAAGTTTTTCAGAGCATCCGTCCCGGTAAAATGCCTTTCAAATCGATGGTCGTCGATGGTACACCCAAAAAACACTCGATTGCTACGCTCTCGGGCTTCGCCTTTGACCCTTGCTGCCGCCTCATTCCGGTTCATAACCCAGAATGGGCGCCAGCCAGCGTTCGGCTTCCTTCTCGGACCAGCCCTTGCGCCCGGCGTAATCGTGGGTTTGATCCCGGCCGATTTTCCCCGTGCCGAAATAGCGGGCGTCGGGGTGGGCGAAGTACCAGCCCGAAACGGCGGCGCCTGGATACATCGCGAAGTTCTCAGTCAGCGAGATCCCCGCGCGGGTATCCGGTTCGAGCAAGGACCAAAGCGTGCCTTTTTCGGTGTGATCCGGGCAGGCGGGGTAGCCGGGGGCCGGGCGGATGCCCTGATACTGCTCGGCAATCAGGGCTTCGTTATTCATGGGCTCGTCGGGGGCATAGCCCCAGAATTCGGTGCGCACGCGGTAATGCAGGTGCTCGGCGAAGGCTTCGGCCAAACGGTCGGCCAGTGATTTGAGCAAAATGGCGTGGTAATCATCCATTGCTTTTTCGAAGCGTTCGATATGCGGTTCGATACCGTGCCCCGTGGTGACAGCAAAGCCGCCGATCCAGTCCTTTATTTTCTTGCCGGTGGGGGCGATGAAATCGGCCAGACACTGGTTCGGCTTGCCGCCGGTACGTGGCATCTGCTGGCGGATGTGGTGCAGTGTCGTCAGGACGGATTGGCGTTTTTCGTCGGTAAACACGCGAATATCGTCGTCGATGCTGGCAGCGGGCCAAAAGCCAATCACACCACTGGCCTTCACCCATTTCTCTTCGACCATGGTCTTGAGCATGGCTTGCGCGTCGTCAAACAGTTTGCGTGCTTCAACACCGACTTTTTCATCGTCGAGAATCGCCGGATATTTGCCGAACAGTTGCCAGCTCTGGAAAAACGGCGTCCAGTCGATGAAGGGCAGGATGTCTTCGAGCGGGTAATCTTCGAATACCGTGATGCCCGGTTTTTTCGGTGCCACGGGGGTGTAGTTCGAATAATCCATGACCTGTTTATTGGCCCGCGCTTCGGCCAGTGTAGCGCGTTTGGCTTCTTCCTGATTGGCCTTGCGGCGGGCGACGAGCGCCGCGTACTCGCTGGCGATTTCCGCTGCGTAAGCGGCCTTGTTGTCGCCAAGCAAGCTGGCGGCTACCCCCACCGCGCGCGAGGCATCCAGCACATGCACGACGGGTTGATTGTAGGCAGGGGCAATTTTCAGGGCGGTGTGCAATTTGGACGTGGTTGCACCGCCGATCATCAAGGGAATCGTAAAGCCCTGGCGCTGCATTTCGCTGGCCACGGTCACCATTTCGTCCAGTGACGGCGTGATCAGGCCCGACAAGCCGATGATGTCGCATTTTTCCGCAATGGCGGTATCGAGGATTTTTTGGGTGGGTACCATCACGCCTAAATCGACAATCTCGAACCCATTGCACTGCAACACAACGCCAACGATGTTCTTGCCGATGTCATGGACGTCGCCCTTGACGGTCGCCATCAGGATTCTCCCGGCTGATTGCGCCGCGCAGCCCCTGGCGGCGGCTTCCGCTTCCATGAAGGGTAAGAGGTGCGCGACGGCCTTTTTCATCACGCGGGCCGATTTGACGACCTGCGGCAGGAACATCTTGCCGGCGCCAAACAGGTCGCCAACGATGTTCATTCCATCCATCAGCGGGCCTTCGATGACATGCAGCGGGCGTTCGGCAGCCAGCCGGGCTTCTTCGGTATCCTCGATCACGAATTGGTCGATACCCTTGACGAGCGAGTGCGCCAGCCGCTCGTTGACGGGCAGTTCGCGCCAGGCGAGATCCGCGCCGGATTTGGTTTCGCCCGTGCCGCTGCCGCGATATTTTTCGGCAATTTCCAGCATTCGGTCGGTCGCATCCGGGCGACGGTTGAGCACAATGTCTTCAACCGCTTCGCGCAGTTCGGCGGGGATGTCATCCACGACGACCAGCTGGCCCGCGTTGACAATTCCCATGTCCATGCCAGCGGCGACGGCATGGTTGAGAAACACGCTGTGAATCGCCTCGCGCACCGGTTCGTTGCCGCGGAAGGAGAACGAGACATTCGATACGCCACCGGAAACCAGCGCTTGGGGCAGGTTTTGTTTGATCCAGCGGGTACCCTCGATAAAGTCGACCGCGTAGTTGTTGTGTTCCTCAATGCCAGTGGCAATCGCGAAAATATTCGGGTCGAAGATGATGTCTTCGGCAGGGAAGCCGACTTCTTCGGTGAGCAGCTTGTAGGCGCGCGAGCAGATCTCGATGCGGCGTTGTACGGTATCGGCCTGGCCTTGTTCGTCGAACGCCATCACCACCGCAGCGGCTCCGTAGCGCCGCACTAGGCGCGCGTGTTCGAGGAAAATTTCCTCGCCTTCCTTCATCGAGATCGAATTGACGATCGGCTTGCCCTGTACCCATTGCAAACCTTTTTCGATGACATGGAATTTCGAGCTGTCGATCATGATCGGCACGCGGGAAATGTCGGGTTCCGAGGCGATCAGCTTCAAAAAGCGCTCCATCGCCGCTTCGCCGTCAATCAAGCCTTCGTCCATGTTGATATCGATGACCTGCGCCCCGGCTTCAACCTGCTGGCGGGCCACATCGAGCGCGGTGGCGAAATCGCCCTCCTTGATCAGACGGCGGAAGCGGGCGGAACCGGTGACGTTGGTCCGTTCGCCCACATTCACGAACAGCGATTCGGGCGTGATATTGAACGGCTCTAAGCCCGACAGTCGGCAGGCAGGCTCGGGCGTGGGCGGTACGCGCGGCGGGTAGGGGGCGACCTGTTTGGCCATGTGGGCGATGTGTTCCGGCGTGGTGCCGCAACAGCCACCGACGATGTTGATGATCCCAGAGCGTGCCCATTCGCCGATTTGCTGCGACATCGGGTCGGCTTGAAGGTCGTATTCGCCCAGTTCGTTCGGCAGCCCAGCATTCGGGTGAACCGATACGGGGAATTCGCTCACGCGGGAGAGTTCTGCGACGTACTGGCGCAGCAAATCGGGGCCGAGGGCGCAGTTCAGGCCGATGGATAAGGGCTGTGCGTGGCGCAGGCTGTTGTAGAACGCTTCGGTCGTCTGGCCGGAGAGCGTGCGCCCAGAGGCATCGGTAATGGTGCCGGAAATCATCACCGGCCAGCGTTGACCGCGATCGGCAAACAATTGTTCCAGTGCGAACACGGCCGCCTTGGCATTGAGTGTGTCGAAAATGGTTTCGATCATCAGAATATCGACACCGCCCTCGATCAAGCCTTCGGCCGATTCGCGGTAGGCGGTGGCGAGTTCTTCGAAGGTGACATTGCGGTAGCCGGGGTCGTTGACGTCGGGTGAAATCGAACCGGTACGGCTTGTCGGGCCGAGAATACCCGCGACAAAGCGTGGTTTTTCGGGGGTTTCACGGCTTTTGGCATCCGCGCATTCGCGCGCGAGGCGGGCTGCCGCAACGTTGATCTCGTAAGCCAGCTCCTGCATCTGGTAATCGGTCATCGAGATGCGGGTGGCGTTGAACGTGTTGGTTTCGATGATATCTGCGCCGGCATCCAGATAGGCTGTGTGAATATCGGCGATGACATCCGGTTTGGTCAGCACAAGCAGGTCGTTGTTGCCCTTGAGATCGACCGGCCACTCTGCGAACCGTTCACCGCGGTAATCGGCCTCGGCGAGTTTGCGTTTCTGGATCATGGTGCCCATGGCACCGTCGAGAATCAGGATGCGCTCAGCCATCAGGGTGCGCAGTTGCGCGAAAACGGGATGTTCGATTATTTTTTGAGCCATGAGTTTGGTGAGCCAGGATTATTGTGAGCCGGGGGCGTGGGAGTCGAATTTGTTAGTCTTGATGGGCTAAAGCGGCGGCTGGCCGGGGCCACGTGCGCGCAGTTTCTGTTTGCGCCGTTTGTGGAGGATGACATTCAGCCGCCATAAAAACTGAATGGTGAAAAAACTGATGACCGCGCTCAGGGACGCGAGCACGAGCAGGCCGGTCAGCAGTGGCAGCCAGATGACATGCAGTTGCATCATGACCCATTCAAAAGTGATGCCCGTCGTCGGCACAGTCACCGTGCAGCCCGTGAGCCAGGATCCGATGATATAGGCACCCCAGAGAATCGGCACCATGGTAAACGGGTTGGATAGCAACGGCATGGCAACGGCCAACGCAACATTCACCCGGAAAAAGACGGCGACGATGGCGGCCAGCAGCATCTGGAACGGTGTGGGCAGAAAAGCGATGAACAGGCCTACGGCCACGCCGCCGGATACCGAACGCCGGTTCAGATGCCATAAATTCGGGTGCGCCAGCCACTTGGCAAAAGGGCGCATGAAAGCCGGAGCCAATACGGCCTCCTTGCTCGGGGCCCATTTGCGGAAAAACTTGCGCGGCATAGCATTCTCGAACTGATTCAGAATCAGGAGTATAACCAATTCAGGCGACAGATAGCGGCCCGTCTCGTTTGAGCGGGCGGTGAATTACTCGGCTGCGATAGATGGCGTCACATTCTTTTTCTGCCCGGATTTGAGCGCGAAGGCGACGGGGATCATGAACAGGAAGCTGGCAAAAATCAGCACAAACGCATCGTGATAGGACAGCATATTGGATTGTTGGCTCAATACGTTGGCCAGAATGGCCGCGCCTTGGGGGGATTGTGGGTTCAGGTGCAGTGGGGCGAGATACTGCCAGACGAGCGGGTTTTCGATCGTGATGCCGCCACCCAGCTGATTCCAGGCAACCTGAGCGTGGCGGCTGACCAAGGTGGCGACCAGCGAAATGCCGATGGAAGAGCCAACAGTTCGCACCAGGCTGTAAATCCCGGCTGCCTCGGCGGCAAAATGAGGTGCGAGCGTGGAAAATGCCGCCGTGGATAACGGCACGAAAATCATACCGATGCCCGCCCCCTGAAACAGCAGTGGCCAGACAATCTCCCACGTGTTGATGTCGAGGTTGTATTGCATCATGCCCCAGCTGCCCGCAAGGCTCAGGGCGATGCCGGTAATGATGATCAGGCGGATATCGACTTTACCGATAATGCGCCCCACGATCATCATTGCCACCATGCTGGCAATCCCGCGCGGCGCCAACGCCATGCCGGTCGTCATCACCGGATAGCCCATTTCCTGCTCCAGCATCAAAGGTTGCACGAAAATCGCCCCGAACATGCCAAGCCCCATCAGCAGCATCACGCCATTGGCCAGGGTAAAGTTTCGATCCCGGAATATCTCAAGCGAAAAAACGGGTTTGCGGTTGGGCACAAAGCTCAGCCAGATGAAGAAAACCAATGCGACGACCGAAATAATGGCGGCCGTGACAATGATCGAGGAGGAAAACCAGTTGTCCTCATTGCCCCGATCCAGCACGTATTGCAGACCGCCAATCGACAACCCTAGGAGGGCGAAGCCCCACCAGTCCATCGTCCGCCCGGTCTTGCGCGGGATTCGCGGCACAAATCGGCCGACGACGAACAACGCCAGCAGGCCGACGGGCAGGTTGATGTAGAACGTCCAGCGCCAGTTGATGGTCTCGGTGATCCAACCGCCGATGGTCGGGCCGAGGATAGGGCCGACCATCACCCCGATACCCCAGATCGCCATGGCCTTGCCCCGTTGATCCGGCGGGAACACCTGCACCATGATGGCTTGAGATAGCGGGACCAGTGCCGCACCGGCCACACCCTGCAGCAGGCGGAAACCGACAATCTGCGGCAGGTTGGCAGACAGGCCGCACAAAGCCGAAGACAGCACGAACAGCCCGATACTGAGCATCAGGTATTCCCGTTGGCCGAATTTGTCCGTGAAATAGCCGGTGAGCGGCATGATGATCGCGGATGCCACCAGGTAGCTGGTCAGTACCCAGGAAATCTGATCGGGCGAAGCCCCCAGATCACCGGCCATATAGGGCAGGGCAACCGAAGCGATGGTCGTATCGAGCACTTGCATGACGGTGGCCGCCATCACGGCGAGCGTGATCATCACGCGCTCGAAGGCGGTCAGTTTGCTTGCATCGAATAGAGGGGGGGATTTGCTCATGGCTGGGGCTGATCTGTTCGGCTCTAGTGCGGGTTCGCTTTGGATGGCGTCACGAGTCCACTGAGCCCGATAACGCCAAGCAGTGACTGCACGAAACTTTCAGGATTTTTTGTCAGTTCGATGCGGGTCGTCGTGCTGGTGCCGATGGGCAGATGGTGCTGCGTATCGGTGTCGTCCAGTACGATGCGAACCGGCACGCGCTGGGTGACCTTGACCCAATTGCCGGTTGCGTTTTGCGGTGGAAGCAGCGAGAAGGCATTGCCTGCCCCTGCCGCGATCGAAAGCACGTGTCCTTTGAATACATGTCCCGGATAGATATCGGACTCGATCTGTGCCGGTTGCCCCACACGGATTTCTCCCAGTTCCGTTTCCTTGACGTTGGCGTCTACCCACAGGCCGGTTGTGGCCACGATCGAGCAGACGGTTTGATGGGCGCTGACGGGTTGGCCCGGTTCGATCGAGTAATTGGCGAGTCGGCCGGACATGGGCGCGCGCACGACAGTTTGGCTCAGGTTGTACTCCGCCTGCGACAACTGGGCCTTGGCCGCCTTGATTCGATCATTCTCCGAGCCGCTGGCGCCTGCGCTGGCCTTGGTTTGATCCAGTTGCGCACGAGCCTGTTCAACGGCGGCTTTGGCTACTGCCAGAGCGGATTGGGCATCAGAAAGCGCCTGTTCGGACACGAATTGCTTGTTCTTGATGTTCGTCAACCGATACAAATGATCACGAGCCTGCTGGGCGGCTGCTTCCTGTCGCAGGAGCTCGGCCTGAGCCGTGATGATCGCTGCGTCGGCGGTTTGCTGCTCGCGCTTTGCCGCACTTAAGCCGGCCTTTGCCGCATCCACCGCGAGTTGATAGGGCGTGGGGTCGAGCGTGAACAGCACGTCGCCTTTTTTTACGTCTTTATTATTTTGCCATGGCGTAGTCTGAAGCAGACCGGATACTTCGGGCCCGATTTGCGTCTGGTTGCCGTTGATGAACGCATCTTCGGTCGAAATGAATTGTTGGTTGTAGCGCAGATAACCCAATCCCAGCCAGGTGGCCAGGAGCAGGAAAAACAGAATCAGGAACAGGCGGTGCCGAGAGGCTTTCGACTTGGGAGTGGGGGCGCTGTGTCGTTGAGTTTCAGATGCTTTGTTAAAGTCATCCGAAGGAGCAGCAGAAGGCTCGGGAGGCGTGTTTAAGGGGGCCTCAGATTTCGTCTCCTTCGCTGTTTGATTCATGACACATCTGCTCCAGGTTATGTTTCAGTTTGCTCATCAGACGGATGTAGTCTTCCCGTTCTCCTTGATCAAGCACATCTACAATGCTGTGCCGCACCATGCCGAGTTTCATGTCGGCTTCCTTGATTTGCGGCAGTGCCGAATCAATCAGCCAGATCGTTTTCGCGCGGCGATCGGTCGGCGCAACACGGCGCTCGATCCAGTTCAGACGCTCCAGGCTGTCGAGCAGTTTGACCAGTGTCGGCCCTTCAATTGCCAGCGCGCTGGCCAGTTCTTTCTGGGTTCGACCCTGACCTTCATCACGCAACACGCGAATGACGGACCATGCTGATGCCGTGAGATCGTATTCCGCCAGTACGGTATTGAGTTGGGAGCGCCACATGCGAGACGTATCGAAAAGCAGGCGAGCAATCTGTTCGTCCGACATCGTTGCGTGTTCTTTAAGCATAATAGTAGTCACCTAATGATTTTTCCAGTTAATTATATATGCCATAAACCGATGATTGTGAGTCAACTTCACTCATCGCCCTGTGCTGCCACAGGGTGCCGAGCTGTTGCCTTCTGCCTGAATTTCATGCGGATCAGGTCTTCCCGATGAACCAATGAGTCAGTCTAATCAAAACCATAGTATAAAAAATATGTAGACATAAATAAATTTAAGAATCTTCCCGTTGGAAATAGGTAGATGAATAGTCAGCCTCAAGTCCGACAGGCTCCCGGTTTTGCGGGTGGTGCAAATTGTTCTTGAGGGCCGAATGTCTTATGATGCCAGTCCATCAACTTTGCCGTCCTGGTTAATTTTGCCGCCGATTCCTTTTTGCGCGCATTGGGCTCGCCGCTTTGCATGAATTTCTGGTTGGCTTTTTCGTTTTAGGCATTCATTACTGATGGTTCTTCTATGACCAAATTTGTGTTCGTTACCGGTGGCGTCGTCTCTTCTCTGGGTAAGGGCATCGCGGCAGCCTCCCTGGGCGCCCTGCTTGAGTCTCGCGGGCTGCGCGTTACATTGCTCAAGCTCGATCCTTATATCAATGTCGATCCCGGTACGATGAGTCCTTTCCAGCATGGCGAGGTTTTTGTCACGGAGGATGGCGCGGAAACCGATCTGGATCTGGGGCATTACGAGCGCTTCGTGCGCAGTCCGGTCGGCAAGCGCAATAATTTCACCACCGGCCGTGTGTACGAGTCGGTGATCCGGCGAGAACGGCGCGGCGATTATCTCGGTGGCACCGTGCAGGTTATCCCGCACATCACAGATGAGATCAAGCGACGCGTATTGGAAGGCAGCAAGGGCTATGACGTGGCGCTGATTGAAATCGGTGGCACGGTGGGTGACATCGAATCGTTGCCTTTCCTTGAGGCGATCCGGCAGATGGGGGTGGAGTTGGGCCGCGAGCGGGCAATCTACATGCACCTGACGCTGGTGCCCTATATTCGCACCGCAGGCGAAGTGAAGACCAAGCCGACGCAACACTCCGTCAAGGAATTGCGTTCCATCGGTATCCAGCCCGACATTCTTTTGTGCCGTTCGGAAGTGAGCCTGCCGGACGATGAGCGTCGCAAGATTGCGCTGTTCACCAATGTCGATTTCGATGCCGTGATCTCTTCGGTGGATGCCGACACGATCTACCGCGTACCGCGCTTGCTGCACGCGCAAAAACTTGACGAAATCGTCCTGCGCAAATTGCACATCCAGACCGGTTCTGCCGATCTGACCGAATGGGATCGTGTCGTCGAGGCGCAAACCAAGCCCGACCGCATCGTGGATATTGCGATGGTCGGTAAATATGTCGATCTGCTGGATGCGTACAAGAGCCTGAACGAAGCCTTGCTGCATGCCGGTATTCAAACCCGCACGCGGGTGAATATCCACTACTTCGATTCAGAGCGTTTTGAGCGCGAGCCGACAACCGTGCTTGAGATGATGGATGCGATTCTCGTTCCGGGCGGTTTTGGCGAGCGCGGTGTCGAAGGCAAGATTGCGGCCGTCCGCTTCGCTCGGGAATCCCGCAAGCCGTATCTGGGTATCTGCCTCGGTATGCAGGTGGCCGTGATCGAGTATGCCCGTCATGTCGCGGGCCTGGTTGATGCGCACTCGACCGAGTTCCGCAAGGACACCCCCCATCCCGTGATCGCGTTGATCACCGAGTGGCGGGATGAGAACGGTGAGTTGATTCTGCGCGACGAAAAAACCGATCTTGGCGGCACAATGCGTCTCGGGGCACAGCGTTGCGAGTTGACCCCGGGCAGCCGCGCGGCCTTGGCCTACGGCAAGACGGAAATCAGCGAGCGTCACCGCCACCGTTTCGAATTCAATAACGGATACCAGAAAACGCTCGAAGAGGCCGGTATGGTCTTCTCCGGCTTCTCTGCCGAGAACCATCTGGTTGAAACCATCGAATTGCCTGAGCACCCGTTCTTTATTGCCAGCCAGTTCCACCCGGAATTCAATTCAACCCCGCGCGACGGTCATCCCCTGTTCACCGCATTCATCCAGGCCGCATTAGCGCAGCGTGCCGGTGGTGCCGATGAGGAAGTTGCCGAATGAATCTGTTGAATTTTAAGGTGGGATTGGATCAACCTTTGTTTCTGATCGCCGGCCCCTGTGTGATCGAGTCGGAAACCCTGGCGCAGGAAACGGCAGGAAGGCTCAAGGAAATTGCCCAGCAATTGAACATCCCGTTCATCTACAAAAGCTCGTTCGACAAGGCCAACCGCTCTTCCGGTGCGAGTTTCCGTGGTCCGGGTCTGGAGCATGGCTTGGCGATACTGGAGCGCGTCAAATCGGTCATCGGTGTGCCGGTGTTGACTGACGTGCACGAAGATACGCCGCTCGATGAAGTGGCCGCCGTTGTCGATATTCTGCAGACACCCGCATTCCTGTGCCGACAAACCAACTTCATCCAGAACGTCGCCCGTCAAGGTAAGCCGGTGAATATCAAGAAAGGGCAGTTCCTTGCGCCCTGGGATATGGGCAACGTGGTGGATAAGGCGCGTGCAGTGGGCAATGACCAGATCATGGTCTGTGAGCGCGGTGCCAGTTTCGGCTACAACAATCTGGTTTCCGATATGCGCAGTCTTGCCGTGATGCGCCAAACCGGTGCGCCGGTCGTGTTCGACGCGACCCATTCGGTGCAATTACCGGGCGGGCAAGGTGCCAGTTCGGGCGGCCAGCGGGAATTTGTGCCGGTATTGGCGCGGGCCGCCGTTGCCGCAGGCGTGGCGGGATTGTTTATGGAAACGCATCCTGATCCGGCCAAGGCCTTGTCCGATGGGCCGAATGCCTGGCCGCTCGATCAAATGGCCGATCTATTGCATACCCTGGTGGAGATCGACCGTCTGGTTAAGGGTGCCGGTTTCCCCGAACAGGCGTTGATGGCGCGGTAAACCCCATTTCCCGCTGCATGTCGCCAAGGTGTCATGCAGCCAAAACATACTTGAATACTGAACTAATCTGGAGAGACCACATGACAGTCATCGAAGGCCTGCGTGCCCGACAAGTAATCGATTCCCGCGGCAATCCCACGGTTGAGGCCGAAGTCCACGTGACAGGCGGCTTCGTGGGACGAGCCATTGTTCCCTCGGGCGCATCGACAGGTACACGTGAAGCCATCGAACTGCGCGACGGCGATAAATCCCGTTTCGGCGGTAAAGGCGTTACCCGCGCGGTGGCCAATGTCAATGGTGAAATTGCCACTGCGATCAAGGGCATGGATGTGAACGATCTGGCCGCGATTGATGCGGCGATGATCAAGCTCGACGGCACCGAGAACAAATCCCGTTTAGGCGCAAATGCTATTCTGGCGGTTTCTTTGGCCGCAGCGCATGCGGGTGCGGCGGCGGCGGCGGGCAAGCCACTGTTTGAATACCTGGGCAAAGGCAAAGGTGTCACCCTGCCGGTGCCGATGATGAATATCATCAACGGTGGCGCGCACGCCGACAACTCGGTGGATATGCAGGAATTCATGATTATCCCTGCGGGCGCACCCAGCTTCAGCGAAGCGCTGCGCTATGGCACCGAAGTGTTCCACACGCTGAAAAAAGTGCTCCACGACCGTGGTTTGAACACGGCGGTAGGCGATGAGGGCGGTTTTGCACCTGATCTGCCTTCGAACGAAGCGGCAATCCAGATCATCATCGAAGCCATCGAATTGGCCGGTTTTGTGCCGGGCAAAGATGTCTTCATCGGGCTCGATGCTGCCAGCTCCGAATTTTATAAAGATGGCAAGTACCATCTTACGGCAGAAGGCCGCGCCTACACTTCAGCCGAAATGGTTGACCTGCTGGCGGACTGGGTCGGCAAATATCCCATCCTCTCCGTCGAAGACGGTATGGCCGAACAAGACTGGGACGGCTGGGCGCTGCTGACCGAGCGTTTGAAGAGCAAGGTCCAGCTCGTGGGTGATGACATCTTCGTCACCAACGCCAAGATCCTGCGCGAAGGTATCGACAAGCACATCGGTAATTCGATTCTGATCAAGGTCAACCAGATCGGCACCTTGACTGAAACCCTCGATACCATGCGCCTGGCCGAGGAAAACGGGTATACCAACGTGGTATCGCATCGTTCGGGTGAAACGGAAGACACCACCATCGCCGATCTTGCCGTGGCGACCAATGCCGGTCAGATCAAGACCGGCTCCATGTCCCGTTCCGATCGTATGGCCAAGTACAACCAGCTTCTGCGGATCGAAGAAGCATTGGGATCACGCGCCACATTCCCGGGCGTTGCCGTATTCCGTCGCGCATAAGATCATTCGACCACGAATTGTCGATATGAATCGAGCCATCCGCCAATCTTTGCTGATAGGTTTGCTGATCATTCTTGGCAGCCTTCAGTGGCGGCTCTGGTTTGGTGAGTCTTCGCTACCCGAGCTTTGGCACAAGCAGGCCCGATTGGCGGACATGCTGCAAACACAAGAGGCATTGACCGAACGTAATCGACGGTTACTTGCTGAGGTGGATGATCTCAAGACGGGTTTGGGCACCGTTGAGGCACTTGCTCGTCTGGATTTGGGGATGATCGGGCCGAATGAGACCTTCTACCAGGTCATTGAAGATGCTCAAACCGAGCAGATCACCCCCAATACGCTGACTGCACCGCAAACCATGTCGGGGAACCCTGAACCCAATCCATCGGCGTCATCAGCCGGATCGGGACAGGGTGCGGCTGCAACAGCGGTCAATCCCGTGACCAGCGCACACTGATTTTTGGGCTCAAGTTTCTTTGATTTCGTCGTCTTTATCCCCGAATGATTCGAGCATCGATGATTGGTGGTTGGTGCTGCCTGCCGCCGGTGCTGGGCGGCGTATGGGCGCCGATCAACCCAAACAGCATTTGAGAATTGATCGGCGGACTCTGGTTGAAGTCACCCTGTCTCGTTTCATCGGCCTGCCCGGAATCAAAGGGGCTGTACTGGCACTGGCAGCAGGTGATGAACTGACGCCGAAGCTTCTGGCTTCTTTTTCGGCGTTCCCGCTCCACTTCACCCAAGGCGGTGCCACCCGTTCAGATAGCGTGCTGGCCGCATTGAACTATCTTTCCGGCAAACAGGCGGTTGACCGGCAAAGTTGGGTCTTGGTGCATGATGCCGCGCGTCCCTGTGTTCGACCCGCCGATGTTTACAAGCTGCTCGAAGCAGTACGTGGTTCTGATGCGGGTGGTTTACTGGCGGTACCCGTGCGGGATACCCTGAAACAGGCGGATGAGCGGAACTGTGTTTCGATGACCGTGCCGCGAGACGGCGTGTTTCATGCACTCACACCCCAGGCATTCAGGCTGGGGCCTTTGGCTGCGGCAATGGATCGCGCTCATCAGGATGGTGTGATCCTCACGGACGAATCCTCGGCGATGGAACATGTCGGCATGAAACCATTGTTGGTGAAAGGACATGCCGATAACCTCAAGATCACGCATCCCGATGATTTGCCGTTGGCTAGATTGATTTTGCAGGCCCAGTCCGCCTTCCAGTCGGCCTTGGTTGGCGATACGGCAACTCCAGAATAAACAGATCGGAGCAGTTATGAGCGAGCAACAACCGTCGTCATTCCAGTCCGTGCCTTGGCGGGTCGGGCACGGGTTTGATGTGCACGCGTTCAAGGCGGGCGACCACCTGATGATCGGCGGGGTGCGTATCCCGTTCGATCGGGCTTTCAAGGCCCATTCCGACGGTGATGTGTTGATTCACGCGCTTTGCGATGCGCTACTGGGTGCGGCGGGTTTGGGGGATATCGGCCAGCATTTCCCCGATACGGATCCCGCGTACCTCGGGATTGACAGCACACGTCTGCTGACCCGTGTACATGCGCTTTTGAGGTCACACCAATGGCGTATCGGCAATGCCGACTTGACGATCATTGCCGAGGCGCCTCGAATGAGTGCCCATATCCCGGCAATGCGGACGCGATTGGCCGATCTTCTGCAGATGGATGTCGGTGCGCTGAACATCAAGGCCACCACGACAGAGCGCTTGGGCTTTACCGGTCGGGGTGAGGGTATCGCGGCAGAAGCAGTGGTGTTGATTGTCCGCACGGACGTGACCTGATATCAAGTCAGCTCGGTGGTGTGTCTTTTTCCGCTTCCCGATGATGGGTTATGGATTAAGCGGTTTGGCTGAATTGCTCTCTTCGATCCAGCGCCGCCACCAGAGATCTTGCGTATGCTTATGTGTTTTGGCTCGATAGAGCGCCGCGTCCGCACGCCGCAATAACAAGTCGCTCTCTGCACCGTCATCGGGATACAGTGCCACGCCCATGCTCATACCTACCCAAGCCAGTTGTCCCTCTTCAATCTCGAACGGAGTCTCAATGGCTTCGTGCAGGCGTTCGAGTATCCGTTGTAGCTGCTGCGCGAGATTACCATCATCAAGATAGCCGATGATAATCACGAATTCGTCGCCGCCGATTCGTGCCAGGACATCATGATCGCGCAAACGTTCTGAAAGGCGTTGAGATACTAACTTGAGCAACCGGTCGCCTGCTTCATGGCCATAGGTGTCATTGACTGGCTTGAAATCGTCGAGGTCAAGCATGCCTACAGCCAGAGGCTGATTCGTCAATCGGGCTTGATGGACGCGCTCCTCCAGGGTTTTTTCCAGCGCTCTGCGGTTCAGCAGATGGGTGAGTGGATCATGCAGGGATTGATATTCGAGGCGTTCATTGAGTCGCCGCATCGCGGTGATGTCCCGCAGGACGCAGACAAAATTGGTTCGTTGGTTTGATTCGTTGATGACGGGGTTGATGGTCATCAAGCTCCAGAATTCTCGACCATCTTTCTGTTTGATCGGTGTTTGGCCTCGATAGCTTTTGCCTTCGTTCTGGATTTTCTGAACCACGGATCTGATGTCGTTCGGACTGTGGTGGCCGAGAAGATCGGCCAGAGAGGCGCCCTGGATGTCCGGCAGCGCCAGCCCAGTCTGAGCGGTGAAGGCCGCGTTGACGTAGATAATGTGCTGTTGGTTGTCGGTGATCACGACACCTTCCTGGATCGCGGCCAGGGCCGAGGCCAGAAGGCGTTGCTGGCTGAGGGCTTCGTGGTACTCCGTGATGTCGGTGATCATCCAGGTTTCATCGAAACCCGGTAGGTTGAATGCTTGTCCTGTCAGGCTAAACCAGCGAATTTCCCCATTGTCTACCCGTCGAAACTGGGCCTCGAAGTGAACCTGTTCACCTTTGGCAAAAGCTTCTGGAATCAGTTTGAGCAGGTGTGCCTGATCTTCTGGGCGATAGTAATAATCACGCGTCGGGCGGTTCACCAGATCCTGTGGACTGGCGGCACCGATCAAGTCGGCCAAGCGCTGGTTGGCGAATTTGATGATGCGGTTGTGCAGCAACATGATGCCAGCGGATGAATTATCCAGAATGGCCCGATTAAAGGCAGAACTCATGCGTTCACGTTTTATGAGCTCCAGCCGATCGAGCCCTCGCGAAATATCTTCGGCAAGTTCCTCGAAGAGCGGCTGGAACTCCGTTAAGTCTCTGGCTTCCGGGTAGTAGACAACCAACAAGGCTTGAATTTCACCATCTCGTCGAAGCGGCAAGCTGGCTACTGCCCACAGACCAAAAGCACGTGCGCGTTCTTGCCACTCGCAGGGAAACGGAGAGATGCTGGGGTCGGTGCTGAAAAATGGCCGGCCACTGTTCCAGGTCTGGATGCAGAAACCCTGACCCGTGTAGTGATCCGGGTCGATTGATAAACGCAGTCCATTCAGAAACTCCGTCCTGCCCGCCGCGGCCAGAAATTTGAAAACACCCTGTTCATCCGGTCGCCCGACCCACATGAGTGCAAGTTGCCCTTCATCGATGCCGATCTTGCAGATCTGGTCGAATAGCTGGTTTTCATCCTCGGCATCTGCGATCACCTGGTTTATTTCGGCGAGCATCCGATTGAACTGGGAGAACCGCTGCAAGTGTTGATTGGCGTGCGCTCGTTCATGCAATAGGCGTCGGGTGAGTAGTGAAACGGCACCCAGGAAGAGCATCAGACTGAACTCAAGAATCCAGCGTTGCCATGCCGTTGCCTGGTAACGTTGCCAGGCGAGATCGGCTGTACCATAGACATCGACACAGAGCGGTGTGCCAATGACTTTCGCCTGGTTCTGAGTCTCAAGGGGTGAGGGATCATCGTTGGTAGAAATTACGCCATCGCGCCATTCCCCCAGAATTTTATTGGAGCGCGTGTCTTTTATGCGAAAGACCCACGGTGCGTTTTTTAGATCGAATGCCATCAAATGAGTCAGTCGATAAGGTGAGCCGACAAAAAAGCGAACGCCGCCATCGGGATTTTTTACGCGGTAACGCATCGCAAGAAAATAGCCGCCGAAGCGAGTGGCAAACTTACTTTCACCCAGCAGAAAATCCGGGTGCCCCTCCAAAGGATTGAATTGATTCGCCTCAACGATGGGTTTTTGACTTTGCTTGATGGATGACCAGAGGATTTTGCTACCGTCGGCAGAAAGGATGTTCAGCGCGTAAAAATCCGGATGGATATCCATGAACCGCTTAAGGGAGCGAACAGTTCTTGGTGAGAGATCAGTCGGATCGGTCTCTTCATCGAGCAGATTGGTACCGATAAATTCGAGTTCGATAAATTGCGTCAGAAGCCGAGTATGAATCTGGCTGGCGTACACCGCGGCGGCACGGTCTGCATCTTGATTGGTGCTGAGCGTGGTTTGCTGGAACTGTTGGTACTCACTGATCACGATCCAGATCAAAAGTATCAGAGCCGGTAAGCCCAGCAGAAGATTAATAGCAAGCGGACGGGTGAAAAAACGAATCATGCGATCATTTTTTGTTTTGGTAGCCGCATTAATCAAAGAATTCGTTCTCTTATTCTGTTCTTTAGTTGCGCCATGATCCTACTTGGACGATGGAACCGATCGGCCTTAACCCGTTTTCGATTTTACGCTCAAAATACAAAAACCCCCAGCATAAAAGCTGAGGGTTTTTCTGTGTTTCTTATTCTGGGCGACTTTGCAAGAGTCAGCCCACTTCAGTTGGTGGCTGTCACCTCACGGCGCACTCGTTGCCTCGATATGTTTCATGAACGTCTGGGGTGGTTCATAGCCCACGACCTGCTGGGCTTTTTGTTCCTCACCTTTTGCGTTGAAAAACACAATGGTGGGTGGGCCAAGCACGCCGAAACGCTTGAACAGCGCCTTGTCATCCGCGTTGTTGGCGGTCACGTCCGCTTGCAGCAAGACAAAAGGTTTCAAGCCGGCAATGACAGTGGGATCGCTGAAGGTGTTGTGCTCCATCTCTTTACATGAAACGCACCAGTCGGCATAAAAATCCAGCATGACAGGCTTGCCTTCGGCCTTGGCCTCGGCAAGTTTCGTGTTGAGGTCGGCCAGATTCTTGACGCGGGTGAAGGACAGGGCCGCCGTTGGCTGGGCGCTGCCGCCTTGCGCTCCCATGCTCAGGCCTGCCAGTGGCGTAAAGACGCTGCCTTTGCCACCGGCTGCTACGCCGACCAAAATCAACGAGCCCCATATCAGCAGAATGACACCGATCGTTTTCCACAGTCGAGACCAACCCGATGCTGCCTCCTTGAGCGGGTCGGTTGCACTCAGGTAAACCGCTGCGCCAATCAGCAGAATGCCCCACAGCGCCTGAGCCGCGATATCCGGAATGATGCGCTCCAGCATCCAGATGGCAACCCCCAGCATCAGCACGCCGAATACATTTTTGACGGCATCCATCCAGGCACCGGCGCGCGGCAGGAACTTGCCACCCAGCGTACCCACGATGATCAGCGGCAGTCCCATTCCGATACTCATGGCAAACAGTGCTGTGCCGCCGAGTACCGCGTCACCCGTCTGCCCGATGTAGATCAGCGCACCGGCCAGCGGTGGTGCCATGCAGGGACCGACGATCAGTGCGGAGAGCAGGCCCATGATGGCCACACCCACGAGTGTTCCACCCTGCTGGTTGTTTTGGACCTGCATGATTTTCGATTGCAGGGATGAGGGGAGTTGCAGTTCAAAGAACCCGAACATCGAGAAGGCAAGCGCAACGAAAATGCCCGCGAATGCCGTAAGAATCCAGGGGTTCTGGAAGGCCGCCTGCAGATTCGAGCCGAACAGACCGGCAAGAATACCCGCGACCGTGTAGGTGACGGCCATCGCCAGTACGTACACGACCGAGAGAACGAAGGCCTTGCGTGTCGTGATTTTATCCCCTTGGCCTGCAATGATGCCCGCAAGAATCGGGATCATCGGGAATACACAGGGGGTGAATGCCAGCAGCAGACCAATCACCAGGAAGCCAAGAATGATGGTCCAAAGGCTGCCGGTTTGCAGTTCATGGGTAATGGCATCCGTCTGGCTGCGTTGCACCGGTTCCGATTGAGCCGGTTGCTGCGCTTTGGTAGCAGCCGAATTGCTGCTGCCCGGCAAGCTGACAACTTTCTCAAGTGTAGTCTTCGGTGCCGTGCTCAGAGGCTCGACCGCGCCCGTCTTGAAGTTTACCTTCCAGGCATGTTCAATCGGTGGGTAGCACAGGCCCATATCTGCACAGCCCTGAGAGCCGGCGACGACAATGGCTGAATCGCTACTGCCGGGTTTGATGCCGATTTTGGCGTCGAGTGAGTGATAGAAGACTTGAACTTTACCAAACCCCGGGTCATCAACGACCTTGCCGTTTGGTATGGAGCCCGAGGTGATTTTTGCATCGGTATCGGCAAGCCCTACCTTGATGCGATCGCGATACAAGTGGTAGTTGTCGGCGATATCCCAGTGAAGGTGGATCTCATTGTTTTTTACCTGAATGCTGGCCTTGAACGCCTGTTCAGGATCAAGTGGTTGCTGTCCGCCATCACCACCAAGCGACGCGAGGCTGCTGAGACTGGATGATGTGGCTGATGCGGGGGGTGTCGCGCTCGCCGGAAGATTGATTGTTACTTCCTGTGTCTGCGGTGGGTAGCAGACACCTTGGGTGTCGGAACACCCCTGATATTTGAGCTTTAATTTGGCTTCGCCCGGTTGGCTGGCTTCGATCGGCACCTGGACGGTAAAGTCCTTCTTGTACACAACAAGCTTGCCAAAGTAGGGGTCGTTGTCGATGACGCCTTCCGGTAAGACAGGTTTGCCGAGTTTGAGCGACTCGGTCTGCGCGGTGATCGTAATTCTGTCACGGTAAAGATGATAGCCATTGGCGACATGGAATTTCAGATCAATATTGGCACCATTTACCCCGGCCGAAGCATGAAAGGCTTCTTCGGGATTCAGAAGATCTGCGCTGTGTGCGCTGTAATTCAGTAGCACAGATGAAAACAGCACCAGGGTGGTGAGAACTGTTTTAAGTAATTTGTACATGGACATATGGTTCAAGCGCCTTTTGTTGGTAGCGGTTTTAGATGACTGAGACGCAAAGTATTCACGGAGATTCCGGAGCGTAGCGGGTTGGGCCAAAATTTGTGTGAGTGGCTTTTCCATCTGCTGCATTGAATTTTACCTTGCATGACACCACTATGATCTTAGACCGTGTAGGTCATTTAGTGAGTATGCAAATAAATCGATGCCTTTGCATCGTCTAATCTATGAAGGTTTTTGATGGTGAACCCGTTATCCTTTATTGCTCTGCTACCTGTCATTGAAATCGTACTGCTCATCGGGATGGGAGCACTGTTCGGGTTCTGGTTCACACTGGCATGGATTATCGGTACGGCTGCTGTTGGCGTCTACCTGCTACGAAGAATACGTGGATCGTTTCAGATCGGGCGGCCATTGGATGCAGTCGGGCAGTCGACGGTCGCGGACCCGCTGGGCGTATTTGCTACGTGGGTTGGGGCTATCCTCCTGATTCTGCCTGGTCCGCTTACGGATGCGCTGGGATTGGTTCTTGTCCTGCCCTGGTTGAGAAAGCTGACGTTTGGCGTCTGGATGGCAAGGAATCTGCACACGATTGTCACGAAGCGAAAGGGCCGCGGGCAGATTTATGAAGGCGAGATCGTCGAGGTGCAGCAGGAGCGTCGCGTCATCCGGCAGGTTGACGAGGATCAAGACAAGTAGTTACGGCCCTTCCGGGGTGCATCGAAAACCGACTGAACGCGGGCTTGCGCCTGCTGCGCATTAAGCTGGCGACAGCCCGCGGCAAGATTTCTGCGTTGGGCGTTACCAACGCAAAGCCAGCGAGTCCACGTTCGTGATCGTTTTGCGAGGCACTCGATATAGCGAAGGCCACAAAAAAACCCCGTCTCTAAAGACGGGGTTTTTGCTTAATAATCCAGTTACAGATTATTGCGTATCTTTGGCTTTGACTTTGCCTACGCTGACATTACCGATACTGGCTGCTTTTTCTACAACGAAAGGCGTACCTTTGTAGCAGTCCTTCATGCAGCGTTGGTTGGCGGTATCCGGACCGCTGTTGGTCACGTACAGCGGTTCGCCGGGCATCTTGATTTTCGGCAGGGATGTTTTGTCGCAGACAAAATCATCACCAACGCCTGGGATGCTGGCCAGGTTCATCACGTAGCAGGTAACCGAGTAGGCTTCATCTGTTGTCAGAGTGCCCGGCGCGTAGAAAGGCATATGACGGTGAATCATATCCATCAACGTCGGCGCATTACCCCAGGTGTTGTTCAAACCGCGGTTACTTACAGCGTCCACGCCAGCTTTCGCTGATGCTTCGAATTGGTCAACGGGGTCGCCAACCATCTTGGGATAGCCATGAGCGCCTTCACCAAAGTCACCGTGGCACATGGCGCACTGTTCTTGATAGATCTTTTCGCCTGCGCTGACCGTGCCCTTACCATCTGGCAGATTGGTGCCATCATAAAAGTAAGAGATATCCCAAGGTTTGATGGCTGCGTCGGTGATGTTCATCCCTACGCCTTGTACCTTGGGCGCACTTTTCAGTGCGGCGGCATCGAAGGCGAACGCATTGGCACTCAGGGTCAGAGCAACGGCGGCAGCGGCAAGCCCAAGGCTCCAATTAGACATTTTCGATTTGGACATTCTTCACCTCGCCAGTCTTCTCAATCTTCCAGACCTGAATTGAATTCTTGTGATAAATGCTGTTAAAGCCACGAACTTCACGCAACTGTTTCAGCGTAGGCTGAACGTAACCGGTTTCGTCGGTTGCGCGGCTCATAATCAGCGCTTCTTCGCCGTCCCATTCAAATGGGAGTGTGAACTTGGTGACGCACTTGTTGAGAACAGGTTCGACCAGGTTCGCTTGCTTCCAGTTCTTGCCGCCATCGACGGAAACGTCGACATGGGCGATCTTGCCGTAGCCAGACCAGGCAATCCCACGGATTTCATAGGTGCCTTTGCCATTCAACTTGAAGTCGGGGCAAGGGTAGTTGATGACCGAGTTCGCTTCATTAACCAGGTCGTACTGACGAATCATGCCATTTGGCAATACTTCGATGTAATGACGTGTTTCCTGGTAGGTGACCAGCGGCTTGTCGGTAAACATGATGCGACGCAGATATTTGGTTGAAATATTTGCTTCGAAGCCGGGGATGAACAGACGAATCGGGTAGCCGTTTTCTGGTCGAAGCGCTTCGCCGTTCTGGGCGTAGCAAACCATTGCATCGCGATAATGATTGGTATATTCCGGCGGAATCGGGCGACCGTGTTGATCAACAGCGCCTTCCATCGGTACGGAACGTTGCAGTGCCGAACCGTCGGTACCTTCGCCGTAGAACCAGGTTGCCTTGGGATCTACACCAACCATTTCCATCAGGGTGGTCAGCTTGACGCCGGTCCACTCCGAGCAGCTCATCATGCCATGCGTGAATTGCAGGGAGTCCATCTGGACTCCACGCCATTCCATCGCACCGTTTGCCGGGCATTCGAGGAAGTGGATTGCTGTATGTGAAGGCAGGCGCTTGAGGTCATCAACCGTGAAGATCATCGGTTGTTTCACCATGCCATGGACCACGAGGTGGTGCTTGCTTGGATCAACATCGACCGCACCAGCGTGGTAACGTTCGAAGTGCAGGCCGTTGGGGGTGATAATCCCGTGCAGGTCTTGCCATGGTGTAAAGCTGATCGATGCGATGGTATCCGCCGTCAGCCAGCCGACGTTGCGCCGAACCACGCCGCTTTCATATTTGGAGGGTAAGCCATAAGGAACGGAAACAACGCCCCGACCCAGCATGTGGCGAGTCGGTTCGTTTTTCAAAGGTGTGGTCCAGGTTTTCAGACCATCACCTGCGTTGGCTGCGCTGGTCGCAGCGATGGCGGCGCCACCGGCTGCCAGGGCAACACTCTTTCGCAGGAACTTGCGACGATCACTCGACGCTTCGCCTGCTTTTTTCGTGCCTTCTGGCACGGTGTTAATCATATTTTCTGACATTGCTCACTCCTGCACTGTAGGCAATTGCAAGGATCTTTTTAAGGGATCCACCTGGCAAAAAAACCATTCTCCGACAACGGTATTTTGCACGCTGTTTTCTAACGTAAGAAATTCACGCTTTCAACGAGACTCGGCATTCTTCATGGTTCTTCATCATTGGTCAATCAATCTGTATTGATTTACGATCACAAAATTCGATCATGAAATTTTCGAGCCCTAAGAATCTACATCAGGTGCCGCTAATATACAATGTGTGCCTTCCCTTAGTGTTTCTATGGGGTATTAAAACTAATCAATGGTGGGCGCTGATGTGACTGCGTTATGCATGAGCCCCGTGAATCCGATAAAGCAAAGGCAATCTATGAGAATTTCGGTTCAGACCGAGGATTTTGACGTGAATTCAGTGCTGGCAGAGCTCCGTGGGCGCTGCGCGCATGTGGGGGCTGTCGCCTGTTTTCTGGGTACGGTTCGAGACATGAATGAAGCGCGTGATGTGGCCGTTCTGACGTTGGAACACTACCCGGGCATGACGGAGCGCGCGCTTGAGCGCGTGGCCACGGAAGCGAAGTCGCGCTGGCCGGTTGCGGGCGTAACGATCATTCATCGTTATGGTGCTTTGTTTCCCAGTGATCAGATCGTTCTGGTCGCTGTGGCCAGCGCGCACCGCCACGATGCGCTCGAAGCCTGCACATTCATGATGGATTTCCTCAAAACTCATGCGCCTTTCTGGAAGAAGGAAACCGATTCTTCCGGCGCAAGCTGTTGGGTGGATGCACGGGAGAGCGACGCGGTGGCCCGTGATCGCTGGTTTGCCGATTTCGATCCGCCTGTTGCGGAATAAGTGGCGTTGTTTTGTTGATTCTTTTTGCCTATGTCTGTACGAGGAATTCTTTTGCAACCTATTGATATTGCGCAGCACCAATTGATTGAGCAGTTGGCACCGATTACCGAGTCGGAACTGATTCTGCTGGAGACTGCACTGGGGCGGTTTCTGGCGGAGGATGTTTATGCACAGCAGGATGTGCCCGCGGGTGATATAAGCCTGTTCGATGGTTATGCTGTTAGAGCGCCTTTGGCTTGCGGTTCATCGCGCCAGGTGGCAGGAATCACCTATGCGGGTGATGCACCAGCCGCTCTGCCTGCAGGAGATGTTGTCTGGCGGATATTTACCGGGGCGCCATTACCTGAGGGGGCGAATGCCGTCATCGCTCAGGAATCCGTAACGCGTTCGGATTCGCATACCGTGACATTGCACGAAACCATGTCCCCAGGGGCAGGGGTGCGGCCTAAAGGCGCCGATAGCCGTCATGGTCAGCGCGTGCTGTCTGCCGGAACCCGTTTGGATGCGGCCGAGCTTGGTTTGCTGGCATCCATAGGCTGTGCGCAGGTACGGGTCGTTCGCAAGCCGCGAGTCGCTATTTTTACGACGGGCAACGAGTTGGTCGCGCCCGGCCTGCCTCTGGAGCCGGGCAAGATTTACAACAGCAATCACATCACTCTGGTTTCCGCATTGTCGCGTCTCGGTGTCGAGATTGTTGATCTGGGTGTCTTGCCGGATGAAGCATCCTCAATCCGTACGGCGCTATTGGCGGCAGCAAAAGACGTCGATCTGGTGCTGACTTCCGGCGGCGTCTCTGTCGGGGATGCCGATCTGGTCCGGCAGGTGGTCTCCGAGATCGGCAAGATCGATTCATGGCGGGTTTTCCTCAAGCCGGGCAAACCGTTGGCTTTCGGCCGGATCGGGTCGGTGCCATTCATCGGCTTG
>NZ_JAQTTX010000013.1 GCF_028710545.1 Halothiobacillus sp.
ACGCCGAGACCTGGACGCCGCTCAACGGCTCCGACCTGGCGATGAAGATCTACGGCTACAACTTCCAGTCCGAGGGGATGATCCGCTTCCAGCCGATCACCGGCGTGCAGTTCTCCGACATCAACCTTGACGAATACTCGGCCATCCCCCAGGGCACCGGCCTCGACTGGGAATACTCCACCGACGGCGGTGTGACCTGGGACGCCATGGTTCCCGCCGAGGAGGAACGGCTGCCCAACCTCGCCACCCGGGTCCAGATCCGCGTGCGCCTGAGCAGCTCGCTTGCCAACGACACCCCGGCCATCAACTTCCGGGACGTCAACCTGGTGGGCTACCTCAACAAGACCACCGGGGCCTACCTGACCCGCGAGAACGAGCTGACCCAGGGAGTGGAATCGACCAAGGCCTATGTGCAGATGCAAATCCCCAGCGGCACCACCCTGCAATGGTTCGCCAGCAACGACGGCGGCCAGACCTGGGAGGCGATGACCAACCAAGACACCCGGCCCATCGACGAGAACTGGACCGAGTACACCCTGGTGCGCACCTTCACCGACAACACCGGCAACAAGGTCCGCTACAAGGCCGAGATGACCGGAACACCGCTGATCTACCCGCGCATCCATTCGCTGGGCGCGACCCTGAGCTAAGGAGGCACGTCCATGATCGTTCGACGCAAAGGCGGACTGACCGAGTTCATCCCCACGCCGCAGGAGAAGCGCGACGGGCTGATCCGTGACCACGCCCTGGGCCTGCTGGAGAATCTTCACCAGCGCCTGGCGCGGCTGGAACGGGCATCAAAGCTCCCGGCCGACGAAGCGGAGGCCTTCACGGCGCTGCTGGCGCGGATGCGGGCCGACGAGTCGCGCAACCTCGAGCTGCACGCCAGCCTGATCACCCCTGATACCGCCTCCGGCTGACCGGCTCACTGCCACCGCCAACCCAGAAACCCCGGATACGGCCAGCCCGTTCCGGGGTTTCTGCCGCCTGTGCGCCGCCCAATCCGGCCAAGTTCGCAAGTCATTGAAACTAAACGTGTTAAATGTCGGCTTCGGCTGTTCTTCTACTTGATTTGTGTCCGGAAAGAAGCATTCATTCATGGTGTAAGCGGAGGCTAAAAAGCCTTGCCCGACAAGGACTTAGAAGCGCCATGAACGACGGAGGCACGCATGAACCTGAAAGAGATCCACTACGGGATCGAGATCGAGACCGTAAAACGCACCCGGGAGCAGATCGCCTGGGCCATTCACTCGGTGGTGGGCGGCACGGTCCGCCATGTCGGTATCCCCAGCAGCTATGACCCCTGGGAGGTCGAGGACCTGCGCGGCCGCGTCTGGAAGGTGGTGGGGGACGCCTCCCTGACCAGCGTCCCGGCCCATCTGCGGGCCGAGGTGGTCAGCCCGGTGCTCGGGTACGACGACATCCCGCAACTGCAGGAGGCGGTCCGGGCCATCCGCCGCGCCGGTGGCAAGATCAACAGCCAGTGCGGCATCCACATCCATATCGACGCCGCGCCCTTCGACGGCAGGCACCTGGGTAACCTGGCCAAGATCATCTACAAGCAGGAACCGCTGATCCTCCACGCCCTCGGCATCAGCCGCGACCGGCTCAACCGCTACACCCGACCGGTCAGCGACGAGCTGATCCAGCGCATCGAACAGCATCGCCCCCGCACCAAGGACCAGCTCAACCGCATCTGGTACGGCTACCACAACCGCCAGCCCCAGCACTACGACAACAGCCGCTACCACGGGGTCAACCTGCACAACGTCTGGTACCGGGGCACGGTGGAGTTCCGCTGGTTCGAGGCGACCCTCCACGCGGGGCGGATCAAGGCCTACCTGCAATTCTGCCTCGCCGTCGCCGCCAAGGCGCTCAACGGGCGGGCCGCCTCCAGCCGCAAGCGGGACTTCGACCCACAAAGCGCCAAGTACGACTTCCGGGTCTTCCTGCTCCACCTCGGCCTGATCGGCGACGAGTTCAAGACCGCCCGCAAGCATCTGATGGCCAACATGCCCGGCGACGCCGCCTTCAAGAACGGACGGCCCAAACCGGAGGAGGTCCTTCCGGACGAAACAACCACCACTCTCACCAACGAGGCCGGGCAAGTTCCCGGCCTCACTGTTTAAGGAGGTGCCCCATGAAGATTCTGATCCGCTCCACCACGCTGAACGGCGAACCGATCCCCGGCAGCGGGGAAACCCTGCAGGCCGCCGACTGCCTCGAAGTTATCGAGCTGATGCGCGGCCAGACGCCGTTTACCGCCAGCCGAGCGCCCCGGGACTACATGACCGAAGTGCTTTCCGGCATCGAAGGCGGGCCGCCCCAACCGTTGCCGGAGGATGCCGCCGCTGCGGCCGCCGAGTTTCTGACCCGTCTGGCGCGGCACGGCCTGATCGAGTTTCTGCCCGACGACAAGGCCAGCGATCCCTGGCCGGAGCGCTTCCTCGAAGCCCTGGAGACGGTGCGTCTCTCCGGACTCACCAACATGCTCGACCACCCGGAGGTGACCCGCCTGACCGCCGAGATGGGCTACCCGGAGGTGGCCGAGTGGCTGGCGGACCACCGGCGCGAATACGCGGCCTTTGTTCTCGAAGGGACGAGACCGCTCGGTAAGAACTTCGGCGGCAAGGAGGACCCGGCTCCATGTGCGGACAAGTAGGCATCATCTTCGGCCGCAAGCGCAGACGGCCCGACGAGCGGGATTACCTGTGCGAGGTATTCATCCGCATGCTGCTGCACAGCGAGGAACGCGGCCCACACGCCTCCGGTCTGGCCTGGCTCAAGACCGACGGCAGCCACCGCATCTTCAAGCGGCCGATGCGGGCGCACGAGCTGGTCTACGAGAAGCCGTTCCAGGAGCTGCTCGGGCAGGTCGACAACGAGACCACCATCCTCATGGGCCACACCCGCTGGCGCACCCGGGGCAATGAGTTCAACAACCGCAACAACCATCCCATCCGGGCCGGGATCGTCATCGGCACTCACAACGGCACCATCTACAACGCCGATTATCTGTTCCGCCGTCTCGGGCTGCCGCGCTACGCCGAGGTGGACAGCGAACTGATATTCCGCCTGGCCGACCGCTTCGCGCCTGAAGGCCCCATCGACCAGGAGGGGCTGAAGAAGGCGCTTGCCCTCTGTCGCGGCCAGATGAGCGCCGTGCTGGCCTCGCGACTCGACCCCGGCACCATCACCGTGCTCAAGGGCAACAAGCCGCTCTGCCTGCGCATCCACCGCCAGCATCGGGTGGTGCTCTACGCCTCGGACGACGCCTTTATCGACTTTGCCGTGGACAACGAGAAGGGCTGGCGCGAGCTGGAGGTGCCGCCCATGACCATGCTCACCATCCGCCACGAGGATGTGCGGGCCATCGACAACAGCGAATTCCGCTTCATACCCCAGGAGCGCAAAGGGACACTGCCCGAAGGAGTGAATGCATGAACAATGGAGACAGCGCGAAGCTGAACACAAACCCGGAAGACAGACCCGAGACCATCCTCCGGCTCTTCGTCTACGGCACCCTGAAACGGGGCTACTGGAACCATCAACGCTTCTGCGCCCAGGCCCGCAGCATCGAACCGGCCGTGGTCTGGGGCAGGCTCTACCATCTCCACGCCGGGTTCCCGGCCCTCGAAGTGCCGGAAGGCCTGATCCTGGCCCGGGCCACCGCCGATCCGTTGGCCGACGCCCGCAGACAGCAGGAGATCGACATACCACGTTTCGGCCGTCCGACCGGTGACTGGGATCTGATCCACGGGGAGCTGGTGACCTTCACCGACCCGCAACGCGACCTGCCGCCCATCGACCGGCTGGAAGGCTTTCGGCCCGGTGGGCACAGCATGTATCAGCGGGTGATGGTGGCGGTGCTGTCTGGGCGCACCTCGATTCCAGCCTGGACCTACTGGATGCCCCGCATTGACACCGGGATCAGGCTCGGATCAGGCGTATGGCATCGACCTTGTTAGCAAATAATCGGCTTTAATCGGTAAAGATCGTTTGACATCCGACGGCCAATTCGTATATTTTCAAGTGATTTGATTGGGAGAACTCCGTCTGTTTTCCCTTACTTCGCCTCTGGCGAGCGCATGGCTTAACCCCAATCGCCCACGAGGAGCTTGAGAAATGGCCGAGATGGAAGACCGCTGGTTATCGATAAGTGAGATCTGCAAGTACCTCGGGGTCAGCAATGACACCGTGTACAAGTGGATTGATAAACATGAAATGCCCGCGCATCGCATGGGCCGCCTCTGGAAGTTCAAGAAGGATGAGGTGGACGAATGGGTGAAGGCCGGTGGCGCTGCCGAACACTATAAAAAGGAATCCTGACCAAGAATGAGTAACGATAGGTACAGCATGTCATTTACAACGGGCAGTCTTTTTCACCGTGAATCGGTGGAGCTGGCCGCGCTGTATCTTGATCTTGGCGACTGGAACGCTGTTCGAGACAAAGTCATCGCAGAAAACTTACTACAGACCAGAACGCTGAATACGCTCAAACGTGTCTGCCGCGAGGTCATCTCTCGGCTTAGAACGCTGAGCCCAGGCGAACTTGAATTCCTTGTTGAGGGCAGCCACCAAGAGCAGGCCTATCTCCTGTGGCTCGCCGTTTGCCGCCGGTACAGATTCATCGCTGATTTTGCCGTCGAAGTGCTTCGGGAGCGCTACATCACATTGAAAAGCGATCTGACCCACGAGGATTTTGATTCCTTCTTCAACCGGAAATCCGAGTGGCATTTGGAACTGGATGAGATCACCCCGGCGACACGAGGCAAATTGCGGCAGGTCCTGTTCAAGATGCTTCGCGAGGCCGATCTCCTAACGGCCAACAACATGATCCACGCTGCCATGCTCAGTCCAAGACTGTTGGAACTGTTTCATCAAGGCAGCCGCAGGGATGTTTTGTACTTCCCTGTATTTGAATCAGAACTGAAGGGGATGGCGTAGTGACAGCAGATATAGCCAGAAAGCCAATGCAGGACAGATTTCAGCATCTCTTTGCTGTGATCTCAGGCCAGCGTTTTCTCAACAAGCAAGGTCTCGGTAACGAGGTTCCATTTTTCATCTGCCCCTTCAAGCCGGAAGAGTCTGTTGAAATGGAGCGGCTCCAGCGTCAGCTGGTCAATCGCCTTGAGCAGGCTGGTGTTCGGATTCTGGAGATCAATCTGTACGACCTTTCGATAGAAATCCTCAAAGAACGTGACATCTGGGACCAGATTGTCGAGATGGAGGATTCTGTCTCCAAAGAGCAGCTCAAAGAGTTATTGCAAGGCGTGCTAGACCCCGAAGCGCATCTTGTTCCGGCCATTGCGGCCAAGCTGGCAAGCACGGATTTCGAGGTTCTTTTTCTGTCCGGCGTTGGCGAGGTGTTCCCCTACATCCGCTCGCACAACGTTTTGAACAATTTGCAGAGCACGGCGAAAGAAAAGCCGACCGTCATGTTTTTCCCGGGAGCCTACACCCACTCCCTGGAGTCCGGAGCATCGCTCGATCTCTTCGGAAGGCTGCATGACGACAAGTACTACCGGGCGTTCAACATCTTTCACTGCGAAGCATAAACGAGGGAAGCGTGATGACTCTTAAGACCATTTTTAACAAGCCAGTTGACCGCCCGATTGAAGGGGTCATCAAAGCTGACGATGAAGCCAGCCTTCGCCTCGAAATTGAAGAATACGTACTGACCAACGAAGTCGAGAAGCGGCTTGAATCCTTTCTGGACGCCTACAACAACTATGAAGGTGCCAATGGTGTTTGGGTTTCCGGCTTCTTCGGTTCAGGTAAATCCCACCTGTTGAAGATGCTGGCGCTCTTGCTCGAAAACCGGCAGATCGACGGGGCCTCCGCACTTGACTTGTTCCTGCCCAAGTGTGGCGACAACGAAATCCTGCGCGGTGATCTCAAACGAGCCGTCGCCATTCCGTCGAAAAGCATTCTGTTCAACATCGACCAGAAAGCGGACGTCATCAGCAAGACCCAGATCGATGCGCTCCTCGCTGTCTTCGTCAAGGTCTTTGACGAGATGTGCGGTTACTACGGCAAGCAGGGACACATCGCCCAGTTCGAGCGCGATCTCGACAGCCGTGGCCTCTATGAGCAGTTCAAATCAGCCTATGAATCCACTGCGGGCAGAACATGGCAGAAGGGCCGCGAGCAGGCGCTGCTGGAGGCGAAAAACATTGCCAAAGCCTATGCCCAGGCAACCGGTGGTGACGAGACATCGGCCATGGGGATACTCGATAAATACCGCAGCCAGTACCGCGTCTCCATCGAAGATTTTGCCGAACAGGTGCATGCGTATATCGAGCGGCAATCGCCTGATTTCCGTCTGAACTTCTTTGTTGATGAGGTCGGTCAGTACATCGCTGAAAACGTCAAGCTGATGACCAACCTCCAGACCATCGCCGAGAGCATGGCCACCAAATGCCGGGGCCGCGCATGGGTCATCGTGACCGCCCAGGAGGACATGGGAACGGTTGTCGGCGAGATGGGCAAGCAGCAAGGCAACGACTTCTCGAAGATCCAGGCGCGGTTCGCCAACCGCATGAAGCTGACCAGCGCCGACGTGGCGGAGGTTATCCAGAAGCGTCTGCTCATGAAAACCGAAGAAGGCGTTCGCCTGCTCTCGGACATTTATCACGCGCAGTCCAACAATTTTAAGACCCTGTTCGACTTTGCCGACGGCTCGCAAACCTACCGGAACTATCAGGATCGGGATCACTTCATTCACAGCTATCCGTTCATTCCGTACCAGTTCGCGCTGTTCCAGTCGGTCATTCAGAACTTGTCGCAGCATAACGCCTTTGAGGGCAAGCACAGCTCGGTGGGCGAACGCTCCATGCTGGGTGTATTCCAGCAGGTGGCGATCCAGATCGGGGATCATGAAATCGGTCAACTGGCGACCTTCGACCTGATGTTCGAGGGCATTCGCACCGCGCTGAAGTCCAACATTCAACGAGCCATCATCCAGGCCGAAAACCATCTGGATGGCCCCTTCGCGATCCGGCTGTTGAAAACGCTCTTCCTGGTCAAATACGTCAAGGAATTCAAGCCGACTCTTCGCAACCTGTGCGTCCTGATGCTGGACGGCTTCAATCAGGATCTGCCCGCGCTGAGAAAACGTGTCGAAGAAGCCCTCAGTCTCCTGGAACAGCAGACCTATGTGCAGCGCAATGGCGAGCTTTACGAATACCTCACCGACGAGGAAAAAGACGTCGAGCAGGAAATCAAAAACACCGAGGTGGAGTCGTCAGACGTTGCCGCCGAGCTTGAGAAGATCGTATTCGACCACGTCATCAAGCATCGGAAGATCCGCTATGACGAGAATGGCCAGGACTACCCGTTCTCCAGAAAACTCGATGATCGGCTGCACGGGCGGGAATACGAGCTGGCCATTCATGTCATCAGCCCGTTTCATGAAAACGCCGAAAGCGAGTCCATCCTGCGGATGCAGAGCATGGGCCGGGACGAACTGCTCGTCCTGATGCCTGCGGACGAGCGCCTCGTTCGCGACATCCTCATGTACAAGCGGACGGAGAAATACATCCGTCAAAACATCTCGATCACCCAGCAGGAGGCGGTGAAGCGCATCCTGACCGACAAGGGCTTCCAGAACCGGGAACGGTATGCCGAGCTTCAGCAGAGAGTTCAAAGCCTGATGGGCAAGGCCAAGCTGTTCGTGGCAGGTGCCGACATCGAGATCGGTTCCGAGGATGCGCAGACCCGGGTGCTGCGCGGATTCCACGAACTCATCTCCCGCGCCTATCCGAACCTTCGCATGCTGCGCGGCATCACCTACACCGAGAACGACATCGCCAAATGCCTCAAGCATTCACAGCAGGGGCTGTTCGGCAACGACGCCACCTCCCTGGCCGAGTCCGAGCAGGAACTTTTGGCGTTTATTCAGAGCAACAATCGGGGTGGCGTGCGTACCACGCTGAAGAACCTGCTGGAGAAATTCGAGCGCAAACCCTATGGCTGGTACTACGCCGCCGTGCTTTGCACCCTGGCCAACCTCTGCGCTCGCGGCAAGGTCGAGGTTCGCACCGACGGCAACCTGCTGGAAGAGGACGAGCTGGAACGGGCGCTACGCAACACCCATGGCCACGGCAATGTGGTGCTGGAACCCCAGGTCGAATTTACCGCATCGCAGGTCCGCGCCCTCAAGGAGTTCTTTGAGGACTTCTTCGATGCCCCGCCCCGCTCCAGTGAAGCGAAGGCGCTCGGCAAGGAAACCGGCACCGCACTTCAGGAGCTCATGCATCAGCTCAACCCGTTGGCGGCCCAGGCATCCCAGTATCCGTTCCTGAATACGCTGACGCCGGTGCTTGAGAAGCTCAAGGAGCTGACCGGCAAGCCCTACACCTGGTATCTGACCGAACTCACCCGCCAGGAAAACGCGCTGCTCGATATGAAGGAAAGCGTCATCGATCCTGTCCGCAAATTCATGAGCGGCCCGCAGAAAGGCATTTTCGATAACGCCCGCAAGTTCGTTCAAACCCAGGAGCCCAACTTCGCCTACATCGAAGGCGACGAAACCGCTCAGGTGGTCGCCAGCTTGACCGATCCGGAGTGCTTCAAGGGCAACCGCATGCAGCAGGTGAAGACGCAAGTCGAAACCCTGCAGGAGAAGGTCACGGCCCAGATCGAGGCCGAGATTGCCAAGGCCAAGGAGACGGTCGCCGCCCTTAAAGGCCGCCTCTGCGGCATGACTGAATTCAGCGCACTGAACGGCGAGCAGCAGGAGCAGATCACTCGTCCGTTCAACGAATTCGACTCAGGTATAGAGCGCCAAAAACTGATTGCCGTCATCCGCGACACCCTGCGCCGGTTCGAGGAAAGCGACTACCAGCGGCTGCTATCGCAGATGACATCCTGGGCGCAACCGGCGCCAACGGCCGAGCCGGAACCCGGTCAGACCGCCACCCCGGATGAAGGTGCGAAACCCATGCCACCCAAGGTTGCGGAGCCACGCATTGAGTATGTGCCCAGCCGCTCGGTGAAGGTCTCTTTCGACAAAGCCTGGCTGGCCGACGAGACCGACGTGGAACGTTACCTGGAATCCATGCGTGAGGCGCTGCTGGATGAAATCCGCAAAGGAAAACGAATTCAAATTTAAGGAGATCAGCGAAATGAAGATTTCGATAAAAAATCTCGGCGCTATAAAACAGGCGGAGTTCACGCTTGGCGAACTGACGATAATCTGCGGCGGAAATAACACCGGGAAGACCTACGCCACTTATGCGCTGTTTGGTTTCCTGTCTTTTTGGCGAGATGCGTTTTCAATCAAAGTGCCAGATGCAGATATTCGACGCCTCTTGAATGACGGAAGCGTTGAGTTGGATATCCAGGATTATATTGGCAACGCGCAATCAATACTAAAAAATGGTTGCGCGGCCTTTACAGCGCAACTGCCCCATGTTTTTGCGTCGTCGGATAAACATTTTTCTGAAAGCCACTTCTCTGTTGATTTGGATTCAAGCGAAATTCAGCCAGTTCCAACCTTTGAACGCACAATGGGAGCAGCAAAAACACAGCTGTTCTCCATCTCGAAAAAAGCGGACTCATCGTTGGTAACGATTTCACTGCTGGTAGAGAAAGAAAAAGTCAGAATACCGCAGGATGTCATAAGCCGGATCATTGGGGATGCCTTAAAGGATATTGTCTTTGGGCACCTATTCCCTCATCCGTTTATTGCCAGTGCGGAACGAACCGGCGCAGCAATATTCAGAAAGGAACTCAATTTCGCACGTAACAGACTAATTGAAGAAATGGGTTCCATGGAAAAGGACATAAATCCTTTTGAATTACTTTCAAAGGTTTATACCGACTACGCACTGCCTGTTAAGTCAAATGTTGACTTCACTCGCCAGCTTGAAGCGCTCGCCAAGAAGGATAGCTTTATAACCAAGGAACACTCGGGAATACTTAATGATTTCACCGATATTATTGGCGGCGACTATCTCGTTACAAAAAACGATGAGCTTTATTACGTCCCCAAGGGCAAGCGCATCAAGTTAACCATGGATGAAAGTTCAAGTGCGGTGCGCTCGCTATTGGATATCGGATTCTACCTTCGGCACGTAGCTGCTCCTGGCGACCTTCTTATGGTTGATGAGCCGGAGCTGAATCTGCATCCAGAAAATCAGCGGAGGGTTGCACGGCTTTTTGCACGACTGGTCAATGTCGGAATAAATGTATTCATCACGACGCACAGCGACTACATCATCAAAGAGCTGAATACCTTGATTATGTTGAATCAGGGAGGAGAACGGCTAGGGTCACTTGCCGATCGCGAGCATTACAAGGCCTCTGAAATGCTGAATTATGACAAGGTAAGAGTCTACATAGCGGAAGAAGCACTCATTAAGTTGGATGGGGCGCAGCGCAAAACAAGATGCCAGACACTCGTTCAAGCCGACATTGATAGCAAGCTTGGGATAGAAGCGCGTAGCTTCGATAAGACGATAGAAGATATGAATCGAATCCAGGAAGAAATTGTTTGGGGAGGAGATGAGTGATGTCGGAGATGGATATCCTTTCCCAAATGATCAAGGGCACTGCATTGGTACAACTGGAAGAAGAGTACGGCAAGCCGATTGTCAAACTCAGTGAACCACAAGCGCCAGATTCCAGTGCAACTATAAGAAATCTGCCAACTGACGCAATGGTTATCAAGGTCGACGCATTTCGTTCGCCAGATGATGTTTTCAATGGTGGAAATGGTGAATGTAAACGCGCTGATTACGTCATAATCAGCGAGGAGAAGAAATGCATCATCTATATCGAGATGAAGCGCACAAAAGATGGGTGGAATCAAATTGTAAAACAACTGTTAGGATCGCAGTGCTTTGTCAAATATTGCCAGGAGGTTGGCAAAGGCTTCTGGAACGAGAAGAACTTTTTAATTGGTTATAAAAGCCGCTTTATCAGCATTGGGCACACCAGTATTGCGAAGAAAAAAACGCGAATTACCAGAGATGCAGAACCACACGATGCCCCCGACAGAGCAATGAAGATAGATTGGCCCAATTACCTTCAGTTCGGCCAACTCGCAGGATTGGGGGCTTAGTCCATGGAAACGGCAAAACTAAAAAAATTCGCCCAGTTCGCCCGGCGCAGCTTGCTGGAGCAGGTCTCCGCCAAGCTGAAACTTGTGCTCGCTGAAAACGGCGCCGCCCGGCGTGAACGTGCCGAGGCCATCAAGAAACTGGAAGAGGCGATCAAGGGCCACGGCAAGGAACAGGTCATCGAGCGGGTGGCCTACATCTGGTTCAACCGCTTCTGCGCCCTGCGTTTCATGGATGTGAACCGCTACACCCGCATCGGCGTGGTGTCGCCCTCCGAGGGGCAGTTCCAGCCCGAGATTCTGGCCGAGGCCAAGATGGGCCACATCGACGACGAGATGGTGCACGACAAGATCCGGCAGCAGATCTTCGCCCTGCTCGACGGCAAAGCGCCCAGCCGCGACCCGCAGGGCGAGGCCTACCGGCTGCTGGTGGTGGCCGCCTGCAATTTCTGGAACAAGGCGATGCCGTTCCTGTTCCAGCGCATCGATGACTACACCGAACTGCTGATGCCCGACGACCTGCTCTCGGGCAACTCCATCCTCGCCTACACCCGCGAGGCGATGACGCCGGATGCCTGCGAGGATGTCGAGGTGATTGGCTGGCTCTACCAGTTCTACATCTCCGAGAAGAAGGACGAGGTGTTCGATGGCCTGAAGAAGAACAAGAAAATCACGCCCGAGAACATTCCCGCAGCCACCCAGCTCTTCACCCCGCACTGGATCGTGCGCTACCTGGTGGAAAACTCCCTCGGCCGCCTGTGGCTGCTCAATCGCCCCGGCTCGAAGCTGGTCGAGCAGATGGACTACTACATCAAGCCCGAACAGGCCGAGACGGACTTCCTACGCATCGGCAAACCGGAAGAGATCAAGATTTGCGACCCGGCCTGCGGCTCCGGCCACATGCTCACCTATGCCTTTGACCTGCTCTACACCATCTACGAGGAGGAAGGCTACGAACCCGCCGAGATTCCAGAGAAGATTCTCACCCACAATCTCTACGGCATCGAGATCGACGAGCGCGCCGGGGAGCTGGCCGCCTTTGCCCTGACCATGAAAGCCCGCGCCAAGCAACGCCGGTTCTTCAACAAGGGCGTCAAGCCGAACATCTGCGTGCTGGAGAACGTTCACTTCGACGGCAATGAGTTGAAGGATTACATGGATTTTGTCGGGCGCGACCTGTTCACCGCGCCACTGCAAACCACCCTGCGCCAGTTCGAAGAGGCCGACAACTTCGGCTCCCTGATCCGTCCGGATGTCACCGACGTGGACGGCATGCTCAGGATTCTGAAATCAAAGAATGTTTCCGGGCAGCTGTTTATCAGCATGACCCATCAGAAGGTGCTGCAAGCCCTGCGGCAGGCCGATTACCTGAGCCCGAAATATCATGTTGTGATTGCCAATCCGCCGTATATGGGAAATAGAAGCATGGCGGGGCGATTGCAAGCATTCGCAAAAGATAGTTATCCAAACAGCAAATCGGACCTATTTGCCATGTTTATCGAGCGCAATTTGGATCTTGCTAACAAGCGAGGTTCAGTTGCAATGATAACTATGCAAAGTTGGATGTTTCTATCCTCGTTTGAGACTTTGCGCACCGCGATGCTCCAAAAATCTACAATTGTTTCCATGGCTCATTTAGGTGCAAGAGCATTTGACAGCATTGGCGGAGAGGTTGTTTCAACAACTGCGTTTGTAATAACCAACTCAAAAGACACTAAATTCAAAGGTTCTTTTTTGAGGCTCACTGATGGAAGAAGTGAAGCGGAGAAAGATACGAACCTTAAAGAGAGGCGTTCAAATCCCTTTCTCGCCTCAACAGAAGATTTCAAGAAAATACCAGGTAGCCCTATTGCCTACTGGGTAAGCGATACTGTTCGTAATACTTTCACCCATGCACCACAATTTGGAGAAATTGCCAAACCAAGGCAGGGGTTGGCTACTGGGTGTAACGATATTTTTCTGCGTGCATGGCATGAAGTCTCTCTTAAAGAGATTGGCTTTGGACTCGCCTCACGTGATGAGGCAGTCGAAACAGGACTAAAGTGGTTCCCATACAACAAGGGTGGCGACTGGCGTAAATGGTACGGTAATTGTGAATATGTCGTTGACTGGGAAGATGACGGAATTCGCATCCGCAATTTTAAGGATGAAAATGGCAAAGTACGATCCAGACCTCAAAATACCGAATATTACTTCAGAGAAGGAATCACATGGGCTGACATAACGACGAACTCATTTGCTGCGAGACACGCACCTAATGGTTTTATTTTTGACGTTAAAGGCTCTTCAGGTTTTCCAGCAAGAAGTATGCTGAAACAAGTAATCGGATTGATGAATAGCAAACTAATGCTTGGATTTATGCAAATTCTCAATCCAACTACAACGTTTCAGGTCGGGGATATGGCACGTGTTCCGTTTCAACCCCCTGAAGATAGCAAGCAAAATTTAGATATCAATGTTAAGCGATTGATCTCCCTTGGTAAACACGACTGGGACTCCTATGAAACATCTTGGGATTTCCGTTTGCTGGAATTGCTACAGCCCGAATACCGCCAGCCAACCCTAAAGGCAACCTACCAGAATCTTCGCGCACACTGGCGGGAGATAACGCTGGAGATGCAGCAACTGGAGAAAGAGAACAACCGCATCTTCATAGAGGCCTACGGTCTGCAGGACGAGTTGACGCCCGAGGTGCCGCTCACGGAAATCACCCTGACCTGCAACCCGCACTATCGCTACGGCGGCGACAAGAGCGAAGAGGAACTGGAGGCGCTGCTGCTGGCCGACACCATGCGGGAACTGGTTTCCTACGCCGTGGGCTGCATGTTTGGCCGCTACGCACTGGACAAGCCTGGGCTGCTCCTCGCCAATCAGGGCGAGACCATCGAGGACTACCTGAAGCGAGTTCCGGAACCCAGCTTCCCGGCCGATGACGACAACGTCATCCCCATGCTCGACGGCGACTGGTTCACCGACGATATCGCCGAGCGCTTCCGCAAGTTCCTGCGCGTGGCTTTTGGCGACGAACACTACGAGGCCAACCTCAAGTTCGTCGAAAAGGCGCTGGGCAAGAATGGCAAGGCCCGCGACATCCGCGATTACTTCCTCAAGGATTTCTACAGCGATCATGTGAGGCGTTACAAGAAGCGCCCCATCTACTGGCTGTTCTCCAGCCCCAAAGGCAGCTTCAACGCACTGATCTACATGCACCGCTACCGCCCGGATACGGTCAGCGTGGTGCTCAACGACTACCTGCGCGAGTTCCGCACCAAGCTCACCTCGCACAAGAACCACCTGGAGGCGGTCAGCATCAGCGCCAGCAGCAGCCAGGGTGAGAAGACCAAGGCTCTGAAGGAGATCGAGAAGATCACCAAGATGATCGCAGAGATGGAGGAGTACGAACGCGAGGTGCTTTACCCGCTGGCCACCGAGCAGGTGGAGATCGACCTCGACGACGGCGTCAAGCTCAACTACCCCAAACTCGGCGCGGCCTTGAAGAAGATCGTCGGCCTGGATGCCAAGGGCGAGGAGTGAGACGGCGATGAGCACCAAGGAAATCACCGCCACCGCGTTAAATTTCGGGCAACTGGTCAGCACGATCCGCCAAGTGCACGACACGCTTTCCTCTCAGGCCAGCCGGGCGGTCAATGCCAGCCTCACCTTGCGCAATTGGCTGATTGGCTTTCATGTGGAGGAGTACGAGCGCCAGGGGGTGGACCGGGCTGAATACGGGGATAGACTGATGGACAGGCTGGCCGAGAGTCTGAGCCAGCACGGCGTTTCCCGTTGCGAGCGGCGGGAACTCTATCGCTACCGCCAGCTCTACCTCATCTACCCACAGATTGTGGAGGCAGTGACGCCACAATTGCCCCCTGTGGTCGGGGCCTCCCCAGGGTCCCTCAGCGGCATGCCACCGGATGCGGCCGCAATACAGATTGTGGAGACGTCTCCACCATTGAAACTCGATGGCAGAACCCTGATCTCCAGACTCTCATTCAGCCATATCGTGGAACTGCTCAACCTGGAGGATAGCGGCAAGCGAACCTTCTACGAGGTCGAGTGCATCCAGGGCAACTGGTCGGTGCGTGAGCTGAAACGGCAGATTCATAGCCTGTACTACGAGCGCTGCGGCCTCTCGCTGAACAAGAAAAAACTCACCGAGTTGACTCAGCAAGGCGCAGAGCAGTCGTTACCGGCACTCACGGTGCGCGATCCGTATGTGTTCGAGTTCCTGGGGCTGAAGCCCCGCGAGGTCATGAGCGAATCCCACCTCGAAGACCAGCTTATCGGCAAGATCGAGGAGTTCTTGTTGGAGCTGGGCCATGGCTTCTGCTTTGAAGCCCGGCAAAAACGGATACTGATCGGCGACGAGCATTACTTCATCGATCTGGTGTTCTATCACCGCATCCTGAAGTGCCACGTGCTGGTGGAGCTGAAACTGGCCGAGTTCAGCCATGAGAACATCGGGCAGCTCAATACCTATGTCAGCTGGTACAAGAAGAACATGATGATCGAGAACGACAACCCGCCCATCGGCATCCTGCTCTGCACCCACAAAAAACACTCGTTAGTCGAGTTTGCCCTGGCCGGGATGGACAACCAGCTCTTTGTCTCCAAGTACCAACTGGAATTGCCCAAGCGGGAAGAAATCGAGCAGTTTCTGGCGACAAAGCTGAAGGAAGTGGAGGACGCTGATCAATGAGAACAGAATTGCCCAACTACCCCAAGCTTGGCGCGGCCTTGAAGAAGATCGTCGGCCTGGATGCGAAAGAGGATTAAGGAGCGCCATTGATGGAAAACCGCATTGCCCAGGCCCTGACCAAACTCTTCGACCGGCACCGGATCGTTTTCTGGTACGACGCCAAGCAAGAGTTGCGCGACGATTTCGAGGCGCTTCAGCTTCCCGGCGTCGAGAAGCTGGAGCTGATCAACAACGAGTACGGCATCAAGTACAAGCTGCTTCGCGAGCAACCGGAACAGAAATTCCTGCTCTACCGCGAAGGCCCTCAGCCCGCCGATCTGGATAACTGGCTGCTGGATGTGCAACTGGCCCACGGTGAGTTCCGCACCGATCAGGTGGCCATCTGGTTGTCCGAACTGGAGCTCGGCCTGGAGTTCACGGATGTGGTGCAGGCCCATGCGGAGTTCTTCCAGGCGATCAAGCGCAAGGACGCCCTCAAGAAACTGCTGAAAGCGGACGACACCGCCGGACAGATTCGCCTGAAGATGCTGGCGGTATGCACCGGCAGCGAGTCGCGCATGGATGCGGTGGTGGAAAACCTGCTGCAGGAGCTGGCCGACGGCCGGGATGAGAAGATCAAGCTGATCGGCCGGTGCAGCCTGGACGGCTTTCTCTGGGAACAGATGACCCGCTGCTACGGCTACAAGTCCGATGAGCCGGGCATCCGCGACTTCACCATTGAGTTGTTCAAGTCATGCTACGCCATGGGCACCGACGGCCAGGTGAAACTGACCGGCGACGCCATGGTGTTTCTCAAGCGCTGGAAGGACAGCCGTCAGTTCGAAGGCGGTTTCGAGACCCTCTCGGGGGAATGCGCCGAGGTGCTCGGGATTGAGCAGGATCTGGCCAAGCGGGATTTCCGCGAGTTAATCGAGCTGGATTACTTCCGACTGATTGACCAGAAGATCATCAGCGACCTGGTGCGGGCAGTGGCAGCCCGCACGGCCTCCAGCGGTGACGTGGCGATCTGGGTTCGCCAGCGGCGGCAGGGCCACTGGTATCGCGAATACCGGCATTTGTACGAGGCGGTCGATTACGCCGCCCAGTTTACCCATGCCCTGGGCGAGGCCAAGCTCGCCATGGACAGTCTGGCCGAAGGCGTGCAGCGCTACAGCCGCTTCTGGTATCTGCTCGATCAGCTCTACCGCAAGTTCACCTACCATGTTCGCATGTCGGGACAGGCGTCGCTGATGGGTAGCCTGACCGACCAGGTCGAAAACCTTTACTCCAACAACTACCTGCTGAAGCTGGGCGACCGTTTCCAGACCTTCGTGGATGCGGCATCCAAGTGGGAAGCCTTCCCAGTGCGCAAGCAGAAGGAGTTTTTCGAACACTGGGTCCGGCCGTTCCTGCGCAAGGACAACAAGGTCTGCGTGATTATCTCCGACGCCATGCGCTACGAGATCGGTGATGAGCTGCTGAGCCTGATCCGCCAGGAGGATCGGTACAGCGCCGAACTGGAACCGGCGCTTTCGATGTTGCCCAGCTACACCCAGCTCGGCATGGCGGCGCTGTTGCCCAACAAGGCACTGGCGATTGCCGACAACGAGACCGGCACCGTGCTGGTGGATGGGCAAAGTTCGCAGGGTACGGCCAATCGCATCAAGATCCTTGGCCAGGCGATCCGTCAACGGGCTACTGCCTGCAAGGCCGATGAGCTGATGGCCATGAAGGGTGACGACTGCCGGGCACTAGTGCGCGATCATGACGTGATCTACGTCTACCACAACCGCATCGATGCCACGGGCGACAAGCGGGAATCCGAGGAGCGGGTTTTCGAGGCGGTGGAAGAAACCCTGCAGGAGCTGATTCGCCTGATCAAGAAGCTGACCGGGGCCAACGCCAACAACTTGCTGGTGACCTCGGACCATGGCTTTATCTACCAGAACCGCGCTATCGACGAGAGCGACTTTTCCGGAGTCGACGCCGAGGGCGACCAGATTCTGTTCCGGGACCGCCGCTTCGTGCTCGGCAAGGGGCTTGCTGAGGCATCCAGCCTGCACAAGTTCACCCCCGAACAGCTTGGCCTGGCCGGTGAGGTGGAGGTGCAGATTCCCAAATCGATCAACCGCCTGCGCCTGAAGGGCTCCGGCAGCCGCTTTGTGCATGGCGGCGCGTCACTGCAGGAGGTGGTGATTCCGGTGCTCAAGATCAACAAGAAGCGCCAGAGCGATGTCACCGCCGTCGAGGTGGACATCCTGCGTGGAGCCAGCTCGGTGATTACCTCCGGGCAACTGGCGGTGACCATGTACCAGGTCGGGCCGGTAACGGACAAGATCCAGCCGCGTGTGCTGCGGGCTGGTATCTACACCGAGGCAGGCGACCTGATCTCCGACAGCCACGACCTGACCTTTGATCTGAGCTCGGACAATCCCCGGGAGCGGGAGCTGCAGGTGCGCTTCGTGCTGACCCGCAAGGCCGACGAGGCCAATGGCCAGGAGGTCATTCTACGGCTGGAGGAAAAACACGCCGGGACTTCACATTACAAGGAATACAAGTCGCTCCGGTACTTGATGCGGCGCTCATTTACCAGCGACTTCGACTTTTAAAGGACGGGTGACCGATGAACGAACTTGACCAGAAAATCAACACACACTTCCCGGGACTCGTTGTCCGCAAGGATCTCGTCAAGACGGTCAAGGGCAACGCCATCGTTCCCTCCTACGTGCTGGAATACCTGCTGGGCCAGTATTGCGCCACCAGCGATGAGCCGACCATCCAGACCGGTATCGAGACGGTCAAGGAGATCCTTGCCAAGCATTATGTTCACCGGAACGAAGCCGGATTGGTCCGCTCGAACATCAAGGAAAAGGGGCGCTACAAGGTCATCGACAAGATCAGTGTCGATCTGAACGACAAGAAGGATGTCTATCAGGCGCAGTTCTCCAACTTAGGGCTAAAAGAGGTTCTTGTTGATTCCGGAACGGTAAAAAAACACCCCAAGCTCCTGGTCGGCGGCGTGTGGTGCATCGCTGATCTGGAATATGAGTTTACCGAAGACAAAAGCGCCAGCCCCTGGATATTATCGACCCTCAAGCCGATCCAGCTCTCCCATTTCGATTTCGACGGCTATGTTGAGGCCCGCAAACAGTTCACCACCGACGAGTGGATCGACCTGCTGGTGCAAAGCATCGGCTTCAACCCGGAGATGTTCGGCAAGCGAAGCAAGCTGACCCAACTGGTCCGCCTGATCCCTTTTTGCGAGCGCAATTACAACCTGATCGAGCTTGGCCCCAAGGGAACCGGCAAATCGCACATCTACCCGGAGTTTTCGCCTCACGGCATCCTGATCTCCGGCGGCGAGGTTACGGTTCCCAAGCTGTTCGTGAACAACTCTTCCGGAAAGATCGGCCTGGTCGGCTACTGGGATTGTGTCGCCTTCGACGAGTTTGCCGGAAAGCAAAAACGCGTCGACAAGGCCCTCGTCGACATCATGAAGAACTACATGGCCAACAAGTCCTTCTCGCGGGGCGTCGAGACGCTGGGCGCGGAGGCCTCCATGGTGTTCGTGGGCAACACTCAGCACACCGTGCCCTACATGCTTAAGCACTCTGACCTGTTTTGCGAGCTGCCCGACAAGTTCTACGACTCCGCGTTTCTGGACCGCATCCACTTCTACATCCCCGGCTGGGAGGTCGACATCATCCGGGGCGAGATGTTCTCCAGCGGTTACGGCTTCGTAGTGGACTACCTGGCCGAGATCCTTCGCTCGCTGCGCAATCACGATTACTCGGACCGCTACAAGGAGCACTTCTCTCTCTCCTCCGATATCTCGACGCGGGACCGCGATGGCATCAACAAGACATTTTCTGGTTTGATGAAGATCCTCTTTCCACATGGGGGAGCAACCAAGGAAGAGGTCGAGGAGCTGCTACGGTTCGCGATTGAGGGTCGCAAGCGCGTCAAAGACCAACTAATGCGCATCGATTCCACCTACGGCAACGTCCGCTTTACCTATCAAGACACTGATGGTCGGGCCAAGCCTGTCACCACCCTCGAAGAAGAGGAATACCCCGGCTACTACCACAAGACCATCGCCGAGGGTGAAGACGGGGAAATCTTGGAAGCTGCGCAACCGGACTCGCCCCAAGGTCCATCCGAGCCCCTGGCTCCGGCCGAGCCCGTCCTCAAGGAAAAGCACCTCATATTCCAGGAGAACCAGAAGGGCCTCTCCTTCGATACGTTGCTCGGCCCTTATCTCAAGGGCGCGACCACGATCACCGTCACCGATCCGTACATCCGCCTGTTCTACCAGGTGCGCAACTTCATGGAATTTTTGGAGACCGTGGTCAAACACAAGGCCCCGGATGAGGAAGTGTCCGTGCATCTGGTGACGACGGAAGACGAGTTCAAAGGCGAACAGCAGAAGGACAACTTCGAGAAGATGAAGGAGTCCGCAGGCAGCGTGGGCGTGAACTTCACCTGGGAGTTCGACGGCACCGGCACGATCCACGCCCGCCACATCGTGACCGACCACGGCTGGAAAATCTCCCTGGATCGCGGCCTCGACATCTTCCAGCACTACGAGATGAACGATGCCTTCACCTTCGCCAATCGCCTGCAGCAATACCGCCCATGCAAGGCGTTCGAGGTGACGTTCATTAAACACAAGCGGGAAGCTGAGGGGGAATAAAATGAGCGGGATATCGGCATCACTGACAAAATGGTTTTCAGAGCGCCCCCAGTGGCTCCAGATCGCGGCTACTCGGCTACTTCAGCAATCTGAGCTTACCGACAAAGATGTCTCTGAGCTCGCAACCATATGCCAGCAGGAAGCCGAAGGTAAGCTGCCCAAAACGACCTGTTCCTTTCCTGCTACCGCGTTCTCCCCGGGCGCAGCAGGCTCCCTGCGTTTGTGTTCAATCAGTGATGTCGAAGGAGTAAACGCCCTTGCTCCGAAAAAGCCACTTGAGTTTGGCAAGGGCAATATCACGATTGTTTATGGCAACAATGGGTCAGGCAAATCCGGTTACGTCAGACTCCTCAAACATGTATGCGGAGCCCGCGAGACGGGTACCCTCCACCGCAATGTCTATAAGCCCGGCTCTGCCGTACAGAAAGCCTGCATTTCGTTTGAGCAGGACGGCATTCCAAAGAGTCATACGTGGTCGGGACAAGGGATCTGCGATGACCTCAACAGTGTTGATATTTTCGACACCTCCTTTGGCAAGGTGTTTGTCAGCAGCGAAGACGAGGTGAGCTACGAGCCGCCGGTTCTATCGTTTTTCAGCTCGCTCATCCTCGCATGCGAAAAGGTCGCATCGGCCCTGGATGCCGAGGCCAACCGGCACCAGTCCAAAAAGCCGAATATCCCGACTGACAAGAAGGCAACTCCTGAAGGCATCTGGTACGAAGCCATCAGCGCCAAAACCAGTACCCAGGACATCGACAAGCATTGCACATTTGGCAGCGCTGACGAGACCGAGATGCAAGCGCTGCAGCAGCGCCTTGCCGAACAGGCACCGGCGGAAAAAGCGAAGCAGTTGAGAAAGCAGAAACAGTATATCGACACTCTGGTCCAGGATGCCCAAAAGTATCTCAAGCAATTATCGGACGAGAATTACCGGCGGATCATTGCTGCCAAGAAGAAGTCGATCCTCAAGAAAACAGCGGCAGATACGGCGGCGGAAAAGGTGTTCTCCGGCAGCGAGCTGGAAGGCATCGGGTCTGATGTCTGGAAAGAGCTATGGGAAGCGGCTCGGAACTACTCCGTATCGGCTGCATACAAAGAGGCCGAGTACCCGAATGTTTCTGATGGCTCCCGTTGTGTCCTGTGCCACCAGACCTTGACCCAGGAGGCCAAAGAGAGACTGATCTCCTTCGAAAATTTCGTGAAGGGCGAAATGCAGAAAGCCGCAACGGATGCGGCCAAGGAATACGAGACCGCCAGTCAAACTATTGAGGCGTTACCGACATCGGAGACGCTGAAGACACGTATCGATGCGGCTGGCATTCCACAGGATGAAGTCGCCAGCCAGGTGACGGGTTTCTTTGCTCAATTGCAGGCCAGGAAAGACCAACTCCCTGGGATCGATTCCGAAGAAGCCATTCCCGACCCTCTGCTCTCACCGAAATGGATCGAAGAAGCCAACGCCCAGTCGAAAAGCCTCGGCGAACTCGCAGCAAAATATGACGAAGACGCCAAAAGCGACAATCGAGAGGAGATCAAGAAAAAGCTAAACAGCCTGCAGGCCAGAAAGTGGTTGTCGGAGCACCGCACCGCTATTGATGAAGAAGTCGCCCGATTGAAGCTACTGAACCAGATTCAGGAAGCCAAGAAGTCGACCAACACCAAAGCCCTGTCTCAGAAGAAAGGAGAGCTGGCAGAAGCCTTGATCACGGATGCGTTCGTACAAAGGTTCAACGCGGAGCTCAAGGCCCTGGGCGCATCTCAGGTCAAGGTTGAGCTCGTGAAATCAAAAGTCTCCAAGGGCCGAGTCCTTCATAAGCTCCAGCTTCGGGGGGCCTCTCAGAATGGCCTCGCCGATGTGCTGAGCGAGGGAGAAAATCGGATCGTTTCCATTGCGGCTTTTTTGGCCGACGTCACCGGAAAGAGCAACCAGGCCCCGTTTATCTTTGACGATCCAATATCCTCACTCGACCAAAGCTATGAGGAGGCCGTGGTTCAAAGACTGATCGAGCTGTCTCAGGACAAGCAGGTCATTGTCTTTACTCACCGCCTGTCCTTGCTGGGAACGGTCCGGCATTTTGCCGAGAAAAAGACCATCAAGCCCGATGTGGTGAGCATTCGCTCTGCAGACTGGGGGACCGGAGAGCCAGCTCCCATTCCACTTTCACAGAGCGACATCAAATCCGCCCTGAACACACTCATGAATCAGCGGTATCAGGATGCAAAGAAGGCAAGTGAGAACGGAGAATTTGAACATGCTGAAATCTTGCTGAAGTCGATATGCAGCGATTTCAGGACATTGGTGGAGCGCTCCATTGAAAATGATCTGCTGTGCGGAGTGGTTCAAAGATTCCAGCGACCGGTGCATACGTTGAAGCTCAAGGATCTGGCCAAGTTGAAGGACACGGATTGCAATCTCCTTGATTCGCTCATGACCAAATACTCCGGGTTCGAACACTCACAGCCAGCAGAATCACCAGTGGAGCTGCCGAAGCCAGACGATCTTCTGGGCGACATGACATCGCTAAAAAACTGGCGTGAAGAATACGCGAAGCGCCCCGCCTCTGCGGTGGCCGGGTAACAGTATGAAAGTTCTTCACACATCCGACTGGCACATTGGGCGCACTCTTTATGGCAGAAAACGCTACGAGGAGTTCGGAGCTTTTCTGACCTGGCTGGCTGAGACGATTCAGCAGAATGAAATTGATGCACTGCTCGTGGCAGGAGATATCTTTGACACCAGCGCTCCGAGCAATCGCGCCCAAGAGCTCTATTACCGTTTCCTATGCCGGGTGGCCGCCTCATGCTGTCGGCATGTTGTTGTCGTCGCGGGCAACCACGATTCACCGTCCTTTCTCAATGCTCCCAAGGAGCTGCTCAAAGCCCTTGATGTCCATGTGGTCGGTAGTAGCACGGAATCCCCGGAAGACGAAGTGCTTGTGCTCCGCAATGATCAGGACACTCCGGAATTGATTGTCTGTGCCGTGCCCTACCTTCGCGACCGGGATATCCGCGTGGCGGAAGCTGGTGAGAGCGTCGAGGACAAGGAGCGGAAATTGATTGACGGCATCCGCACTCACTACGCCACCGTCGCCGCCTTGGCCGAACAGAAGCGCGAGGAACTCGGGGCCAATATTCCCATCGTTGGCACGGGGCATCTGTTCACCGCTGGCGGACAAACCGTCGATGGTGATGGCGTGCGCGAACTCTATGTCGGCTCCTTGGCTCACGTGACGGCCGGGATTTTTCCAGCCTGCTTCAACTATCTGGCGCTTGGTCACCTCCACGTCCCGCAAGAGGTGAACGGCTCCAAAACCATACGTTACAGCGGCTCACCACTGCCCATGGGGTTCGGAGAGGCAAAACAGCCGAAGAGCGTTTGCCAGGTTGAGTTCCACAGCACGGCAGCATCCGTACAACTGATCGACGTGCCGGTGTTTCAACGGCTCGAGCGCGTCAAGGGTGACTGGGACGGCATCTCAAGCCGCATCCTTGAATTGTCGGCAACGGGCTCCCCAAATGGTTCAGGAGTCTGGCTCGAAGTCATCTACGACGGCACTGAGGTTATTGGCGACCTGCGTGAGCGCCTGGAGGCAGCGATTTCCGGCACCCAAATGGAAATTCTCCGGATAAAGAACAACCGCATCATCGACCGCGTGCTGGGGCAAATCCATGAAGAGGAAACGCTCGACGATCTGAACGTGAACGACGTGTTCGAACGATGCCTCGCCGTCCATGACGTGCCCGAAGAGCAGCGGCCGGAGCTGCTTCGGGCCTACCAAGAAACGGTCTCGTCTCTCTATGAAGACGATGTGCAGGCGGAATAGAGAGGCTGTCGATGAGAATCCTGCAGGTACGCTTCAAGAATCTGAACTCACTGGTCGGCGAATGGCAAATCGACCTGATGCATCCGGCCTTCGCGTCTGACGGCATCTTCGCCATCACCGGCCCCACCGGCGCGGGGAAGACCACCATCCTCGATGCTATATGCCTCGCCCTTTATGGGCGGACGCCTCGCCTGAACAAGGTCACCAAGAGCGGAAACGAAATCATGTCCCGCCAGACCGGGGAATGTTTTGCCGAGGTGACCTTCGAAACCCAGGCCGGGCGTTACCGCTGTCACTGGAGCCAACACCGGGCACGCAAGAAGCCGGATGGCGAACTCCAGGCCCCGAAACACGAAATTGCCAATGCCGATTCCGGCGAAATCTTTGAATCCAAGATCAGAGGTGTAGCCGACCAGATCGAGTCGGCTACCGGCATGGACTTTGATCGTTTCACCCGTTCCATGTTGCTGGCCCAGGGCGGCTTTGCCGCGTTCCTTCAGGCGGCACCGGATGATCGTGCTCCGATTCTGGAGCAGATAACGGGCACAGAGATCTACAGCCAGATATCCATCCGTGTCCATGAGCGCCAGCGCGAAGAGCGGGAAAAACTGAACCTGCTCCAGGCTGAAACGGCTGGCATCGTGATTCTTGAGCCGGAGCAGGAACAAGAGATTGAGCAGGCACTCAAGACAAAGCAGAAGGAAGAGACAGACCTTGCCGCCAAATCCGCTGACACTGGGAAGGCCATTGCCTGGCTCACCACCATCGACGGGCTGAAGAAGGAAATCATCAACCTGGCCGATGAAGCGAGCAAGCTGCAGGGCGATATCGAGGCGTTCAAACCGGATCGTGAAAAGTTGGGCCGGGCTTTGAATGCCGCCTCACTGGACGGCGCATACGCAACGCTCACCACCACCCGCAAACAACAGGCGGATGACAGAGCAGGCTTGAAAGCCGAGGAAGAGGCTCTTCCTGGACTGGAATCCTCCGCCAAGGAACAGGCCGAAGTACTGAAATCGGCTGAGCAACAAACCGCTCGGGCAAAAGAAGAGCTGAAAGCGGCCACGCCTACATTGCAGAAGGTTCGCTCCCTGGATCAGAAACTTGCCGATCAGAAAAAAGCTGTTTCGGAAGGTGATGAGGGCTGTAAGAAGGATGCGGCCAAGATTGACGCTGACAAAAAAGCCCGACTTGAAGAACAGGAAAAACGATCCAAGGCTCACGAGACGCTGGAGCTTGTGGGCGGCTACCTCAAGGAGCATGCACAGGATGAATGGCTGATCGGCGGTCTGGCTGGTGTTGAAGAACAGTTGAGCGGCCTGCTCTCCAAACAAAATGAAATCGTTCAAAAGGAGGCGGCTCAAGAAACGGCCACGACGACTCTGGAACTGTCGGCAAAGTCACTCGACGACTGTCAGAAGCAATCCGGCACTCGGAAGCAGGAGCTGGAGGACGCCTCAAAACAGCTTCAGCAGGGCAAGGATGCTTTGAGCCAGTTGTTGGGAGACCGCTTGTTGCGGGAATACCGCACCGAAAAGGAAACCCTGCTGCGAGAAATGGCCTTCCTGACGAAAATTGCGGAGCTTGAAGATCATCGGGAAAAACTGGAAGACGGCAAGCCCTGTCCACTCTGCGGTGCAACCGAGCACCCGTTTGCGGAAGGGAATGTCCCTGTTCCCGATGAAACCGAAAAGAAGATCGACGCCCTAACCAGGCTGATCAGCAAAGCCGAGGATCAGGAAGCCGCCATCAAGAAACTCGAAGAAGCTGAAAGCCTGGCCCGCAAGAACCTGACGGAGTCTGAAAAGCTGGAGTCAGCAGCAGCTAATGACAAGAAGGCTGCCGAGAAAGCCCTCAACGAGGTGAAGGACGGCCTGGTGAAACTCCGTGCCGATTTTGCCGAACGCAGGCAGGCTGTTACTACCAAACTCCAGCCGCTTGGTATTGCGGACATCCCTGAAACGGACATTTCATCACTGATCGAAACCCTCAAGGCGCGGCTGAAGGCGTGGCAGGCCCAGGTCAAGAAAAAGGCGGACATCGAGAAACAGATTGCCGACATCGACAGCGAGGTGAAGCGTCTGGATGCGGTTATCGAAACTCAAAGTACTGCCCTGGCCGAAAAGCTGGAGCGCCTGGAGACCTTGAAAAAGGAACTCGCCACCGGAAGTGATGAGCGTAATGCGCTTTACGGCGACAAGAAGCCCGACGATGAGGAGCACCGTTTGAACACGGCGATTTCGGATGCTGAAGGTTCCGAAAAACAGGTCAGAGACCTGCACAGTGAGCTCCAACAAAAATGGAATACCGCGAAGACCCATGTCGAATCTCTGAAGAAACGCATCGACCAACGAGAGCCGGAACTGAGGGGCCTTGAAACCGAATTCTCCGCAGCGCTCGCGCCCGTTGATTTTACAGATGAAGAACAGTTTCTGGCGGCTAGACTTCCCTCTGAACGGAAGGCTGAGTTGGCGGCTACGGCCAAGGATCTGGATGAGCGCCAAACGGATCTGAAAGCCAGGCAGAAGGATCGGGAAACGCGCTTGACCACGGAGATGGCCCGAAAGATCACCGACAACTCGCTGGAAGAGCTCGAGCCGCAATTCAAAGAGCACGAGGAAGCCCTGAAAGAGCTGCGGGACATCATCGCCGGTCTCAAACACAAGCTAAGTGAGAATACGGCTGCAAAAGAGCGGATAAAGGAAAAGCAGACAGCTATCGAGTCCCAGAAAAAAGAGTGTCGCAGGTGGGAAAATCTGCACGAATTGATCGGCTCCGCAGACGGTAAGAAGTACCGCAATTTTGCCCAGGGGCTGACCTTCGAAATGATGATTGGTCACGCCAACCGGCAATTGCAGAAAATGACCGACCGCTACTTGCTGGCCCGGGACGACGCTCAGCCCCTGGAGCTCAACGTGGTCGACAACTATCAGGCTGGGGAGATTCGGTCCACGAAGAACCTTTCCGGCGGGGAGAGTTTTATCGTCAGCCTGTCCCTGGCGCTGGGGTTGTCCCATATGGCCAGCAAGAATGTCCGGGTGGATTCGCTGTTTCTGGATGAAGGCTTCGGCACCCTGGACGAGGAAGCCCTCGACACCGCCCTGGAAACCCTCGCGGGCCTGCAGCAGGATGGCAAGCTGATAGGCGTCATTTCGCACGTGCCCGCCTTGAAGGAGCGGATCAGCACGCAAATCCAGGTAACGCCTCAAACCGGTGGCAGAAGCCATATATCCGGGCCTGGATGCGGCAGGTTGGGCGCTACAGAACGGGCCGTAGAAGCAGGTTGACTTGAGAATGAATCGACAGGCGATGATTTCACCAAGAGAGCATCATTTCTACGTTGCGATAGCCAAGTTCCTTTTCTACCATCCGGAGCATGGCATCGTATCAGTGCGGGACCCGATCAAGATCAAGGACGCAGAGCGATACGGGCTCAGCCCGCTGATACTCTATGGATTGACCGTGGCCGGGTTGCCCATTCGGTGGATGACCTTTGCTCCAGTCGCTCAGCCCAGAGCATTCCGGGAGGTTCTTCTGGAAGCGTGGCATAACGCCGAGGGCTTGCGTGGCCGACCGGACATCCTGCGGATCAACCGCCACCTCGCGACGGCCAGCCCTGAACTGGTACAGGATATGGCAAAAATCGGAGTCCGGGTCGAGGTCGCCGATGCCAAGGAGAAATCCCTTCCAGCTTCCCTGCGCTCAGCCCAGGACTCCAGCCGGTGGTTGCTGAGGAAGCACGACGGAAATGACCGGTCTCTTGCCGGGGCCATTCAGGCCCTTTGCCGATACGCTCAAATTGACCACGATTTCCGTGTCAGGGATGGCCACAGAGGCGTCAATAGCCGCGAGGTTGAATACAGAGTCCAGCAGTGGCTGACCTTACCGGCGCAAGTGCCGGTGCCAATAGTGGCGGGTGGACTCGACTGGGAACCCGGTCCATGGCTGTCATCCTGGGAGACCTCTCTGCCGCCCGATCAGCCCCGATATTTCAACCACGATGGGTTTGATGGCTGTACCTGGCTACTGACAGGTGAGAAGGCACCGGAGGATATCGTCGAGGATGATGATTTTTGGGCCGACAGTGACTATGACAACGCGGCCGAAATCGCCAAGAACCTCGTGGCGTGCTGGCCCAATTCACCTGCAGAGATTGCCAAGTGTGCCGGGATCACCCTGCGGGAACTTCAATGGTTCACTTCGGGGAAGGCGTCCCTTGACCGGCATGCGCGTTTTGACCTGGAAGCCTTGCTCGGCATCGAATACGACGAAAGCATGGGCAGATATGTAGAGGCCGGACCTTATGTCCTGGTGGCCCACAAACCACTGGCCCTCAAGGAAGTCTATGAAGGCATTTCCGGCGGTGGAGATGCATGTCCCTGTGAGATTGTTCCTCGTCAGGGAGCCGCCGATCCAAGCTGGCGATACGTGTTGATCAACACTTATGGAGAGCCCCCGAGCATTGTGATGGCACCTCGCGGAGCAAAAATCACGGAGCGCCTTCCTGAGTTGCTTATGAATTATGGGGGCATCAAGACTGTCGCTCCGGAGTTCTACCGGGATGTTGTTTCTACCTGCGCCCGGGCCTGCCGCGAACCTACCTCCAACATCCGGGAGATGAAAGACTTTGTGAAACGCTACGAAGCGCACTGGGCAGATTGCGCCTGGCAGCCGGAGTGAACCTGTCTGGTTGAGTCACAGCGCGGAGATTGATCAATGGAAACGGCAGATATGCCATTCGAGCAGAAAAAATTGGGTCGCAAGCATATCAAGAGCTTCGCCAGCGGCATCGCTCATATGTTTGCCTGCTCGGCTCAGCATTATGCCTGGCTGGCGTACCACCACCGGTTGCCGACGGTGACAATTGACCTCTTGGAACTGCGAATCGAACCCGCTGATTTCGACATTGAGAGGAACCGGATTCTTGCCGGGATGTGTCAGAGAACACTCCTCCGAAACGCCGGGCAACTGGCACCACCCGGCGCTGTTGTTTCGGCGGTCCTCTCTGCCCACTTTGGGATCGATGACTATTCGGAGGACGGGCGTTCTGCCTCGATTGGCAGATCCGTTTTCACCGTGATCCTGACCGATGACCGAGGTAAGGAATGGCGCGTTGACCATGCTGAGGAGAGAATGCTGATTCAATCTTAGCCAGACATCTCAACGAAAACCATGTAAACAGGAGGCGACTATGACAAAGAAACCAGGATCACATCATGTTGTGCCCAACGCCGACGGCGGCTGGGACGTCAAGAAAGACGGTGCGACCCGTAGCAGCGGTCACTTCGACAGGAAGCAGGATGCCGTCGATGCCGGGCGCAAGATCAGCCAGAACCAAGGCACCGAGTTCTACATCCACGGCAAGGACGGGAAGATCCAGAACAAGGACAGCCACGGGAACGACCCATATCCGCCGAAGGGCTGATGCCCGGGTCAATTCGATTCCCGTTTTGGGAACCGAACCGGCGTCCGAAAGCCGGATTCGAAGTTGTTGCTGAGAAGCACCAGGCATCCGGTTTTACTGCAAACCCGTCACCCTCGTCCGGTGCCGGGAAATCAGGGGAGAAATTCGTTTCTCTGGTCGGGTTGTCGGGAAGTGGTTGTGCGAGATGACTTCGGCGTTTATTATCAATGAGTTACGAGGAGCGCGGGCTTTGAGACTGTTTTGCGGTAGGTCGACGTTCCCTCCGATTTTGCCGGTCTGAGAGCTAACGCAAATCGGACTCACCTCAAAACCGCAAAAATTATTCACCCGGATTTCCCGCGTTTCCGACCTTCCGCCGAAGCCGCCTCGCATCGAAACCCAGATTTTACAATGAGTTGAGCGTCAAGAGCGGTTCAAGACGAGTTCGAGAGATTTTTCGGTGGAACGGAGAAAACGCACGTCCGAAAGCGACCCCGAAAAGGAAACGGGGTTGAAACGGTACTTCCCGCCCCCGGAGAATGCCCATTTCGGCCAACGGCCCGAAACCATTTGATAACAGGGCTTTTCCGGCAACCGAAAAATCGGAGCCGTGGTTGTAATTTTTTTCCGCTTTAGCAGATGCGTTGCAGCGTCGAACGCTCGTCTGAGGAAATCGAAGTGGCCGTTCAGGAAATCCGCTTGATTTTTCCTTCCCGGCTCTATATTTTAGGATGCGCAGTGAAAATAAAATAAAGACGAACCTTATTTTAGGTTCGAGGCAGGCAGGATGAAGCGAGAACTCCAAGGCAGATACGTGACCATATCGACGGTGGGTGAGAAGGCCCAGGCTTTCGTGCCCGCGCCGCTGCCGCCACGTCCACCCGTCGACTGGACGCCGGAGCTGCGCAGCAAGTTTGACCAGGCGCTGCTGGCCCTTGGACGTCTGGACAGCGTCTCGACCTTGCTGCCGGACACCTCGCTGTTCCTCTACATGTACGTCCGCAAGGAAGCGGTACTCTCCTCGATGATCGAGGGAACACAGTCGTCCCTGTCCGATCTGCTGCTGTTTGAGCTGGACCAGGAACCCGGCGTGCCGCTGGATGACGTTCGGGAGGTCAGCAACTATGTCGCCGCCCTTGACCATGGCTTGCGGCTGTTGGAAGAAGGGCTGCCACTGTCGCTGCGGCTGTTCCGGGAAATCCACGGCGTATTGTTGACCAAGGGGCGTGGCAGCAATCAGACACCGGGGGAATTCCGGCGCAGCCAGAACTGGATCGGCGGTACCCGGCCGGGCAATGCGGCCTTCGTTCCGCCTCCGGCCGAAGAGGTACTGGAGTGCATGAGCAAGCTGGAGCTCTTCCTCCATGACCAACCGGAGCCGACCCCAGTGTTGCTAAAGGCGGCGCTGGCCCATGTGCAGTTCGAGACGATCCACCCGTTCCTCGACGGTAACGGCCGTCTCGGTCGTCTGCTGATCGCGCTGCTGCTGTGCGAGCAGAAGGTGCTGCGGGAGCCGATGCTCTACCTCAGCCTCTATTTCAAAACACATCGCCAGTATTACTACGAGCTGCTCAACAACGTGCGCATGACCGGCGACTGGGAAGGCTGGCTCGATTTCTTTGCCGAGGCTGTCATTGTCACCGCCACCCAGGCGGTGGAAACGGCCCAGCAACTTCTCGATCTGTCGAACCAGGATCGCGACAAGATCAGCGGCCTCGGCCGGGCGGCGGCATCCACCCTACAGGTCCACCGGGCGCTTATGGAGCATCCTATTGCCACCTCGGGCTCGCTGGTGGAGAAGACCGGCATCACCCCGGCCACGGTCAACAAGGCTCTTGGTCACCTGGAGCAGCTCGGCATCGTCAAGGAACTGACCGCCCAGAAACGCAACCGCCTGTTCAGCTACGCGGGTTATATCGAGATCATGAGTCGTGGCACGGAGCTGCCGGGCAGGTAGGTCGATTCGATTCCCGTTTTCGGAATCGAATCAGATTCGTTGGGAGATTGTTCTTGGTATTCGCTCGGGTTGCAAACCCAGCATCCTCGTCCGGAGCTTGGAAATCGGGAGAGAAAAGTTGCTTCCCGGCTGGGAACTTGGGGCGCGACTCGACTTCCTATGTGAAGCCCTTTGTTTTCAATGTGTTACGGGGTTGATTGGAGTCGGAGACTGAGTTGCGGTCGAGAGCTGTTCCCTCCACCAATATCAAAACCCCAACCGAGAACGGTTAGGGTTTTTTCTTGCCTCCCCGCGTATCTGCGCGGGTTCGTGCGGATTCTTACGGACTTCGCCTGGGCACCCGGACGCCCTAAAACGCCCGTTTTCACTCTCTCCTCGCTTCGGCCTCGCTCTGTGAGAGTGACCGGAAGTCCGCAAAGGCCGCGATACAAGTTCTGACGATTCAACAGGTCACGCGCGAACGAATCAAGCGGTTGATTTTCAGCATCGGCAGGCGGAGGAACTCGCCCCGATTCGGAGATTAGAGAATGCAGGTATCATCGCAACCAGAACGGCAGGTTTCAGTCGGGTGCGATTGGGGCTGGCCCGGAGGGTGAGGGAGTTGACAGGACTGGTTTCGATATCGTCAGGAAATAATTCATGAGTACATGCCAAAACAGTGGCTGTTCGAGCAGCTGCACACCAAATCCGGTCAACTCAAATATTTCGAACGATGCCGTGTCGGTGGATCGCTCAAAAACTTTCTCCAGTGTTTTTGTCATACCCAAGATGGATTGCCCGTCGGAAGAGAACCTGATCCGGATGGCATTGGCGGGAGCCGATGCCGTCGCGACACTTGAGTTTGATTTGGCAGCACGGCGTCTGAAGGTTACGCATACCGGCGAGGCGGAGCGCATCACCGAGAAGCTCAGGCCGCTCAACCTTGGCGCGACATTGGTTGAGACTGCTCAAGCAACGCCAACCAGTCGCAACGCTACGCGCTTCTCGATCCCCAAGATGGACTGTGCAGCGGAGAAAAATCTTATTCGCATGGCGCTGGCGAACTTGCCCGGCGTTGGGGCGCTATCGTTCGATCTGAACAAGCGAGAGTTGTCGGTCATCCACGCGGGACCGTCTGAGGAAGTTCTCGAAAAGTTGGCACGCCTGAATCTGGGCGTGCAGCTCATCGAGTCAGTGCGCCAAGACAATGAAGCATTGGCCGACACAGACGCAGATGGCGATGCGTCTGAAGCCAGGACACTCAAGCTGCTGCTGGCCATCAACGGCGCCATGTTTGTCCTAGAGATGCTGTCAGGATGGGTCGCTCAGTCGACAGGCCTGATCGCCGATTCTCTCGACATGTTTGCTGATGCCGCAGTGTACGGCTTGGCACTTTACGCTGTCGGGCGCGGAGCAAACCTGAAGATCAGGGCTGCCCACATCGCTGGCTGGCTCCAATTGGCTTTGGCGCTTGGCGCTCTCGTGGAAGTCGCGCGCAGGGCTGCGTTTGGTAGCGAGCCGCAATCCAGCCTGATGATGGCTATTGGGCTCGTTGCTCTCGTGGCCAATGTGACGTGCCTTGTGCTCATCGCGCGTAAGCGGGACCGGGGCGCGCATATGACGGCCAGCTATATCTTCTCAGCCAATGATGTCATCGCAAATTTAGGCGTGATCGCGGCTGGCGTGTTGGTGGCCTTGACCGCCTCTCCTTACCCCGATCTGATCATTGGCACCATTATCGGCTTGGTGGTGCTAAGTGGTGCTCGGCGTATTCTGATGCTAAGGTGATCTTCACTTCGTCTGCCAGCTCCAAATAAGCTCTGGATTTGTTCGCGGGCGCCATGTGCCCACGACTAAGGACGGCACTGGTTACTCACTACCGGAAGCAGCTGTTATTCAGGTCTGTCATTCTTTTGGATTGACGAGTTTCTCTAATTTAGCTTGGTAATGCTGGTGATGACAGGTCACTGGAACCCGCCCCGATTCGGAGAGTGGAGAATGCGCGAAAATGACCCAAAAAAGAGGCAATGAACCACGGCGATGACAGCAAAGGATCGGGCAGAAAACACCGCGAATGACGACTCGGTCCAGCCCAAGGGATGGATGAACCGCACCGTCGTTGGCGCCGGGATCACCAGCGCGCTGGGCGATTTCTGCTACGAAACCACCACTGTGATTCTGCCCGGCTTTCTGGCCGTGCTCGGCATTCCCGCCGCCGCGCTTGGGTTGATCGAGGGCATCGCCGATGCGGTGGCGAGCTTCACCAAGATGGTCTCGGGCTACATCGCCGACAAACTGGGTCATCGCAAACTGCTGGTCCTGCTGGGCTACGGCCTGACGCCGCTCGGCCAGGCGCTGATCGCACTGTCGGTCGGCTGGCCGTTGATCCTGCTCGGGCGCATGGTGTCCTGGTTCGGCAAGGGGCTGCGTGGCCCGCTGCGCGACGCCATCGTGATCCAGGCGGTCAGCCCCGAAACGCGCGGGCGGGCCTTTGGCTTTCATCGCGCGGCGGACACCGTCGGCGCCGTGCTCGGCCCGCTGCTCGGGGTGGCCTTGCTGGGGCTGGCGCAGGGCTGGCACTGGAGCGACGATGCCGGGCCGTTCCGCTTCGTGCTGTGGTTGTCGCTCGTTCCCGGCGTGCTGGCGGTGCTGGCTTTTCTCACCCTGGTGCAGGACCCGCAGCATTCGCCCAACCCGGCGCTGAAGTTCTTCGGCTCCTTGCGCGGGCTGCCCTTGCGATTCAAACGTTACCTCGGCGCTGTCGGTCTTTTCGGGGTGGGTGATTTCTCCCATGCGCTCTTGATCCTGGCCGCCACCACGCTACTTACGCCCAGCATGGGCGTGGTGCAGGCGGCACAGGTGGCAGGGCTCTTGTACGTGTGGCGCAATGTCGTGCAGCTGGCCGCGTCGTGGCCCGTGGGCTGGCTTGCCGACCGTGTCGGCCATTCATCGGTGCTGCTGGTGGGCTATGCACTGGGCGTCGCCATGGCGGCGCTGACCGCGTTGGCCTTCTGGTCGGACATCGACAGCGTGGCGTTGCTTGCCGGCATCTTCCTCATCGCCGGTCTGTATGTGGCGGTGCAGGAGGCGCTGGAATCCACCGTCACCGCCGAGATGGTGCAGGCCGAGACCATGTCGTTCTCCATCGGTGCGCTGGGCACGGTCAACGGCGCAGCCAAGTTCCTCTCCAGCGCCACGGTCGGGGTGGTATGGACGGCGGTCTCGCCGGTGCTGGCGTTTGCGCTGGCCGCCGGTTTCATGCTGGCGGGCACGCTCGCCCTGCTGCGGGTGCGCGCCTGATGGATCGCCTGAGTCTGGAGCGCCACCAGGTCTGGATCTACCTCGCCGCCATCGCGGGCGGGTTGCTGCTGGGCAGTGTCGCCCCCGGCATCGGGCCGCGCTTCGAGGCGCTGCTGTGGCCGGTGCTGGCGGCGCTGCTTTACGCCACCTTCGTGCAGGTGCCGCTGCTGCATGTGCGTGACGCCTTTCGCGATGGCCGCTTCGTCCTCGCGATCCTGCTCGGCAACTTCGTGTTCATCCCGCTGCTCGTGTGGCTGGCGCTGCAATTTCTGCCGAACGACCCGGCCCTGCGACTGGGCGTGCTGCTGGTCTTGCTGGTGCCCTGCACCGACTGGTTCATCACCTTCGCCCAGCTCGGGCGCGGCAGCACCGCGCGAGCGATCGCCGTGACGCCGCTCAACCTGCTACTGCAACTGCTGCTCTTGCCGGCCTACTTGTGGCTGATGCTGCCGGCGGCGAATTTCAGCGCCGCACTCAAGACTGAAGATATGTTGCCTGCCGCGCTGGTGCTGATCGGATTGCCCCTTGCGGCTGCCGCACTCACCGAGCGTTGGGTCGAAGCCCGGCCAGAACGAAACGTCTGGCGCGAACGCCTCGGCTGGTTGCCAGTGCCATTGCTGGCTGTGGTGGTATTCCTGATCGCAGGTGCGCAGGTCGGTACGGTCCTCGATGCCGGGCCCGTGCTGCTGACGGTGTTGCCGGTGTTTGTCGGCTTCCTGCTGGTGGCCGCGCTGCTGGCACGCGGCCTTGCGCGCTGGCTGCGGCTGCCGGTAGATGCCGGGCGCACGCTGGCCTTCAGTCTCGGCACCCGCAACTCCTTCGTCGTGCTGCCGTTCGCGCTGGCCCTGCCGGCAGGCTGGGAGACGACCGTGGTGGTGATTGTGTTCCAGTCGCTGGTCGAACTGTTCGGGATGGTGTTCTACCTGTGGTGGCTGCCGCGCCAGCTGTTCATGCAGCCCTCGCCTGGGCGGGCATGAACCCTCTCCGATTTGCAGGAACCCGCATCTTTCCGCACGAGACTTCATATTCCCCTTCGGTCATCAAATTGACACAAAGGCCTGATTTTATTCAATGTTTTGTTATTAAGGGCTTTTCCTGTTGGGATGCTTGAAATTAGTGCTCCAAAACTAAAGCACAAGATGCCTTCTAACGTAACCAACTCGTGTTGCGGCCCGGAACGAGGAATAATCCGGGCAAAAGAAAACCCAGACTAGCTGGGTTTTTTTGAAATCGATGCATCATACATGCACCTTTGAATAATTAACTTATTGATTATTAACGTGTGTATGGTGCCTAGGAGAGGACTCGAACCTCCACGATTTTACTCGCTAATACCTGAAACTAGTGCGTCTACCAATTCCGCCACCTAGGCTTTGAGGCGCGAATATTAGGCAGAATTTCAATCGATGTCAATCATGAATTGCACAGGGAAGTTTCATATTTGATATCGATCTGTAGGAGGGTGCCTCTGAGCGGAATGAAATATCCGCAGGCGATTGCGGCTCTGCATCGGCTTCATGATTCCGCGTTGGTTTGCGTGAAGTGCCGTCCTTGCCCGCTCTTAATGGCGGCTCGATAGACACATCGAGCCGTCCGTGACCGAAGCCCGTTTGAGCGGATGCGGCACGCAATGTAATCCCAAGGCGAAACCGGTCAGATATGATGTTCGGAATCGGCTCATGCCCAATTACTGCAATAAGCTTAGGGAAGCGCTGATTTATTCAGTGCTTCCCGCTTGGGGCAGGATGCCCCAACACGAACAAAGACGCAAATCTTTGATTCGTGAGAGCCATCGCGGGCGTGTACCGCGATGAGCGAGCTGATTTATTCCAAGGATGGAATAAATCAGCATTTACTTAGGGTCTTCAGAACCACCAAAATCAGACAGCTAAATTTTTCCCCGGTCATCTCGTTTGATGATCGTTCGGGTAGTGATGAAATCCAGCTGTTTGCGCCAGGCGGTCGGTCAAGCTGGGCTTGCTGGCGGGTAATTCACAAATCCAACGGGTAATCGGGTAAATTAGCGGCTATTTTATTTCTATCTGTGAGGGGTCCATGTCCAGCATCTATTTAGAAACGGCACTTGCCGCCGCCCGTGCCGCTGAAACGGTTGTTCGCAAATATTGGCGGCAGAACGTGGATATCACCATCAAGGCGGATGCCTCGCCGGTTACGGTGGCCGATGTGGAAACGGAAGAGGCCATCAAGGCGGTTATTCTCAAGCAGTTTCCCGATCATGGTTTCTATGGTGAGGAGACGGGCAAAACCCGTCCTGATGCTGAATATACCTGGCTGGTCGACCCCATCGATGGCACCAAGAGCTTTGTGCGGGAATACCCGTTTTTTTCGACCCAGATTGCGTTGATGCGTGGCAACGAACTGATTCTGGGTGTTTCGAGTGCCCCGGTGTTTGGCGAATATGCCTATGCGGAGCAGGGCGGCGGTGCCTTCTGGATGGATAAGGCAGCGAAGGTGAGCCGGATTGATACGGTAGCCGCGGCTACATTATCTGTGGGCAATCTCAAGACGCTGGCCGCCAATCCGACCGGCTGGGCCGGTTTGGCGAGTATGGTGCGCGAAGTCAATCGCACGCGGGGTTATGGCGATTTCTATCATTACCATTTGCTGGCCCGTGGCGCGATTGATCTGGTTGTCGAGTCCGATGTCAACGTGCTGGATATCGCCGCACTGTCGGTCATTGTTCGCGAGGCCGGTGGCGTGTTTACCGATCTTGAAGGTAAGCCGGTTGGGTTGGAAACGACGACTGTGTGCGCAGCGGCGACGCCTGCATTACATAGTGAGGCTCGTCGCCGATTGGGCTATTCGGATCTCTGATTATCCAGAGGTGCGATATAAGGATGTATTGCCATCATTTTTGAAACCTCTGAATAATTCCATCCTGGAATTCTCAGAGGGCGATAATCAAAAAATGTGATTTTTTATTTTCTTCATGAACAATCAGTTATGTGATCGTTCATGGCGGTATCCCTATGCCGCACGGAATTGCTGATTTAATCAGATTCCTTTTGTGTGTAATTTGCATTCGTCCATAAAAAAGCCCCGCATGGAAGCGAGGCTTTTTTCCATTCAATTCAGTGCTAGAACTTATTTGAAACTTGCAAAATAAGCGGCAACGTTTTTCATGTCTTCATCGGTCAGTGCTTTGGCCATTGGTACCATGATTGGATTGTTCCGTCCGCCGTCACGATACTGTTTGAGCGCATCAACCAGGTATTGTGGATGTTGTCCGGCAAGATTGGGATAAGTGGGTATTGCCGCCTTGCCATTGGCACCATGACAGGCGATACAAACAGCGGCCTTTTCCTTGCCCGCGGCTATATCGGCAGCCAGCGCATTGACCGAGGTGAGAGCGATTAGAGCAGTGATTAAAATCAATGGTTTCATTTTGGTTCCTTGTGTTTGAAATGTTCTGTCGAGGGCCAAGCGTTACTGGCCCCTGTGATTGTCTGATTAACCGTTATTTCTCAGCCATATCCAGATGCCTGTGCCGATAAACACGACAACCCAGATGGCGGTTGATGCCAGTGAGCCGTTGCCGAGTTTGGTCACCGTGGCATCGGCTTCATAGGGTCCTTGAACCCGACCGGCTTTGTATACGAGGGTGATGATGAAGCCGCCCATCAATCCACCGACGACGACGATGGTGAAGAGGAAGAGGGCAAAAGAGGGTATATCCCACAAGACTTTGTAGTTCAGAATGTCGTAATTGAACGGATGCAGGTACGCCATGCGCAGAACTTCGCGGAAGATGGACACCAAGGCGGCCATGCCAATACTCATGGCAAGCAGACGGTAGCCCTGTCCGGCATTGTTTGAGCGCGCCAACCAAAACGCTGCTAACAGAACAAATAGATAGGCTGCGAGCAACCATGTCATCGGGTGTGTCCAAACATGAACTTGAGCGGGCACATCGATTAACCACCAGAGCAACAAAACCACCTGAAGAAGCGCCCCGGTGATGGCGATTTTGGCCCCCAAGGCCCGGGCGAAATCAAGGTAGGCAGGGGCCCGGTCTGCACGTACTTTGAAATAATCGCCATAAGCGATCAGGAAGGCACCGAATACGGTCAGACTCATGGCCATGAAGAATCCCCAACGTGGGAGTTCAAAGGCATGAATAGCAGTGCCTGACATATCGACGTGGCCACCCGGTGTGTACCAGGAGAGCCATTTTTCTGGGTGCAATCCCTGATATGCCAGGACATGCATGATGAAGCCATCTAGCAGGAACATGGCTAAACCGAACACACCCAGCCAGAAAATCCAGCCCGGTGCCTGAGCCCCGTGATTTTTGAGGTAAAACGTGAACCAGGCGAGATAGCCGATGGTAAGTGTAAAGATGAAACCAATAACCCAGGCGGCGGATAGCACATTAGATGCGTACCACGATGGATCATAAATGGTTTGGGTGAAGAGCAGCGGCGCAACCCCCAGTACCACCAACAATGAAACCCCCACTTTGGCGACTTTGGTCATGGCTTCGGAGAGCAGTTGCCAGTTGGGATCCTGCCTTTTGGTGAAGGCATACAATCCCACCAGAGCGGCGCCCAGGCTGATGTTTACAAACAGGATGTGCGGAATCCAGGTAAATACCATGAGAATCTGGAAAATCAGTGGATGCGACGGTATACCCGCCTGATCCTGCATGGTCTGGAGCATGTTTGCGGTTGTTGCGGCATCCATTAGTTGACTCCTTTTGCTTCGATTTCAGTTTGATTAATGGCTACGCTGGCCGGCTTTTTGCTGCCACCGGGTAACGAGGCGATGTAAACAGCCATGGCTTCCCGTTCATCTTCGGGTAAAGGCATTTTGGGCATGTAAGGAACCATGCCGTGATACAAGGCACCATCGAGATATGCCTTGATCATTTTGGGCTCTTTCGAGTAACCAAAGAGTGCAGGTAGTGGCCTCAGCGCACCATTGGGCTCCAGACTATGGCAGTTGGCACACATCACATGGGTAAGCAGACTGCCTGCGCGCAACTGATTCTCCGGTGTAATTGTGTGCAAATCTGCGGGTACGAAATAATCCGTCGCCAGTACACCATTGGCTTTGATGAGCGGCATATCTGATTTAACGCCCTTGCCCGGAACATCGCGAGAGAAGAACTGATTGGAGTAAATGTACTGCCCTGCCACATAGGGTTTGCGCATGGATTCGCGTGAACGCTCCTCGGGCCACAAACCGAACAGCGCGATGGCCAGAGTCATCGCGCCTGCCATTGACTGGCGCAACTGCAAGGGTTTCCATGCCGTGAACATAAAATAAAGAGCGGTGGTCGTGAGCAGCACCAACAATACTTTGCCGTATCTCGGCATCATCTGAGTATCCATGATCAACCGTGCATTGTCGGGCAGGGTCAGGGTGTACCACATGAACATGAAGCTCATTAAGACCAGGCCAGCCAAACCCATTTTCGAAAGAAAACGCGTAATTTCGATACGGGTTTCTCGATCTTTGAGGGTCGAGGCGATAATACCGCCCACAGCTCCGGCAACCGCGAACATGAACGCCGTGCGTACCCCGAGATGCGCGAAGTAATTCAGATTGAATGCAGCATCGAAGGTCGAACCCGTCTGGAACCAATGATCATTCCCCGGCCACATCATGAAACTTAAGATGGGAACGATCAGAATCATCGTGGCCCAGGACGCCACAGCGAAAGACCATGCCAGCTTCAAATAGGTTTTGTTATCAATCTTGCCGATCAGGTACACCATGGCATAAACGCCGATCACCTCGACAAAGAAGAACACCCACTCAGATGCCCATAGCCAGACAAAATTGTGAATCAGGCCACTGATCCCCCGGGGGCTGGCGACGGTAACCGAATACCAGATGCCAGGGCCGGTGATCGAGCCGATGATGTATGAAAAAACCAGCAGGAACATGCCATATTTTTTCAGATACACCATGATTTCCGGTTTGTTTTCATGGACAGATTTGGTTGCGAGCAAGGCAAAAAGCCAAGCCGCTCCAACCGAGGTATGGGAGGCAAGCACATGAATCGTGCCTATGATTCCCATGACCCATGCCGTACCGATTCCGGGCACATACCATTGCGGATAGAGCCCAAGCATTTCATTCATAGATATCGCTCCTCAAGTTTTTGTTTTTCAGCATTTTCTAATGCTGGAGCGATATTGCATTGATTATGCCAACTGTAAGTTATTGTAATTAATAAATATTAGAAATATTTATAGAGTTTAATGACTCGTCGATGTGTTGTGTGTGGGGCAAATGACAGCAGGTCGCGTACTGTATATGATGGATATTTACTCATTCGCTCTCAATGAAAACGGCGACCATGCTTGATCATATTCTGGATTTTTTGACTTTTAGATACTTGATCAGCCCTTATGCGCTGATGGTCTTCTATTATTTGGGCGCGGTGATGATGCCGTTGGCAATGTGGTTTTTTTGGATATGGTTAAAGCGAAGATATATCAGGTTGTCTCAAGCCCGGGATAAACTCGGCACACTGGGGCGTGACTACCTCTCGCCGGCGCAGAGGGCCGGGATAGTCATCGGCTGCATATTGTGTTTTTTCATGATGGAATTGTTCTGGCGCATGATGTTCGAGTTAATGATTGCGTACTTTCATATGGCCGAGGATATTCAGGCACTGGTCCGTTGAGATTTGGCTTTGAACATAGCCGTTGTTGCGCGTGAATGCCTGGTCGAAATGCGCAGTACAGTACCCCGAAAACCCTTCGAGGTTCCCGGTAATCCAAATCGAAACCCTGAAGATTAGCCGCCTGCCTGGCCTTAGCGAAGGTCCGCACAAATGCTGACCTTCCCGTGCAGGGTATGGATGCAATGCCGCTCAATGACGCAAGTCATTGAAATGCTGAGCACAAGACGGGCGTGAACGCGGGCTTACGCCTGATTCGCATTGAGATGGCGCAAGCCCGCGAAGCCATGGATGGATTCGTGCAGAGTTTCCTTATGGAAATTGGCTGCAAATCCATCTGGATGGCAGCTATATCGCTGATCTTTTGGACAATAGAACCTGATGTAGGTTTTATTTGTCTTCCATTGCGATCGAGCGAATCTTCTGAATCATGCCCATCAAGCCCGTTGCCCGATTGGCGGAAAGATGTGATTTAAGACCAAGCTGATCGAGAAAATCGGGCGAGGTGTCCAGAATTTCCTGGGGTGTGCGTTGGTCGTACACGCGAAAGAGCAGGGCGATCAGCCCCTTGACAATCGCTGCATCACTCGTGCCTTGCAGATGGATTCGGCCATCACGCCACGCGTAATCGAACCACACTTGAGACTGGCAACCGTGGAACTTATGCGCGTCATCCAGTTTATCCGAGGGAAATTCGGGCAGTTGCTTGCCCATGTCGATGATGTACTGGTACCGATCGGTCCAGTCATCGAAAAAAGCGAATTCGTCGGCAAGCGTCTGGATGGCAGCGGTTGGTGATTGTGTATCAGACATGAGTCGGATTCTCTTCTTTGACGGTGAAGCTCTCGCCACAACCACAGCTATCGACGACATTGGGGTTGGAAAATTGCAATAAACGAGAAAGGCCGTTGACGACATAATCCAGTGTTGAGCCTTTGAGCATCGTAAAGCTGGATTCATCACAGACGACGAGTACCTCATCGCCCGATGGTGTCTGGGTAACGAATACGAAATCATTCGGCGTTACAGATTGAGCGAAATCCATGACATAACCGAATCCGGAGCACCCAGATTTGGCAACACCAACGCGCAGGCCGAGGGCATTCTGCTGATCCGCCAGTGTCCGCTGAATATGCGATGCCGCTGCGGGGGTGATTTTCAATCGCTCATCGGTTGGAAGGTTCTGCGCGCGTTGCTGCGCTTGCTTTACTGCGGTGTCGATTACGGTGTTCATTGTTTATCTCCGAAAGCGCCTGTTGGACGCAACCTGTGATTCAAATCGAACGAGGCGCACTGGCGACATAGATCCGGTCATTTTCGATCTTGATGTCGTAACAGCCAATGGGTTCGTACGCGGGTGCGGATAATGCCTCGCCTGTGCGAAGACAGAACTGGGCGTTGTGATACGGGCAGGTGATGAGGTCGCCATCGAGCGAACCTTCGTCGAGCGGCAGCGCCTGATGGCTGCATTGGTTGCTCACAGCCAGAATGATGCCATCGGCGTTAACAACCAGGATGTCTTCATCAGGCCCGGCGACAACGCGCCGTTCGCCTTCGGCCAACTCGCGTGTTTCTGCAACGAAAAGCCAGTTCCCTTGTTGTTCTTCGGTATTTGAATTCATGTCAGATAAGCTCATAAACCTGATTTAAAACATGCCCGTGGCGAGTCTGGCTGCTTCGGACATCATCTCTCGATGCCAGGGCGGATCGAACACCAACTCGACGGCGGCTTCTTCCACGGTCGGGATTTCCATGATGCGTTGATGCGCATCGGATGCGATTACGCCGCCCATGCCGCAACCGGGCGCGGTCAGGGTCATGTCCACCTCTACCCGACGACCGGAAACCGGCAAAGATTCAACCTTTACCTTGTAAACAAGTCCTAACTCTACGATATTTATGGGGATTTCCGGGTCGAATACGCCACGGAGCTGCTCCCATACCATGTTTTCGATATCGGCATCTGTGGCATTTTCGGGTAACTCCGGCTTTGGCGGTGGCTCTTTACCGAGCGCGTCGGCATCTTTGCCTTCCAACCTCAGCAGGTGCCCGCGTGCCTTGATGGTAAAGCTGCCGCCCAAAGCCTGCATGATCTCGACGGGCGTATCTTTCGAGGCCAATACCTTCTGGCCGGAAGGGACCATGGTGGCGACACAATCACGAGTCAGTCGAACGCGTTCCAGGGGTTCCATACGATTTCTCAGCTCAGCATTTGCCGGGCGCGATGCACGGCACGAACCAGCGCATCGACTTCATCCAGCGTGTTGTAAAAAGCAAATGAGGCGCGCACGGTGCCTTGCGGCGCGCCCAAAAACTGCAAGACCGGCATGGCGCAGTGTTGGCCGGTGCGTACGGCGATGCCCTGGGCATCCAGCAAGGTGCCGATATCGTGCGGGTGGCTGCCTTCAATGATAAAGGAGAGTACCGGCACCTTATGTTTGGCTGTGCCAATAATTCTGACGCCATTGATGCCTTGCAGCGATTCTGTCGCTCGTTCGAGCAGAGCGGCTTCGTGTGCCTTGAGGGCTTGCCAATCAAGCGCTGCGTGCCAATCGAGTGCCGCTTTGAGGCCGATGGCCCCTTCAATATTAGGCGTGCCTGCCTCGAATTTGGCTGGCGGCGGCGCGTAGCGCACCGCTTCGAAACTGACCGTTTCGATCATGTCGCCACCGCCCTGATAGGGGGGCAAGTCATCCAGCCAGGGACGGCGCGCGTACAGAACGCCGACGCCGCTGGGGGCAAACACCTTATGCCCGGAGAGCGTGTAAAAATCACAATCAATGGCCTGAACATCCACCGGGCCATGCGGTAGGCCCTGAGCGCCATCAATCAATATCGGCACACCATGCTGTTTGGCGATGGCGGCAATCTGTGCAACCGGATTGATTGTGCCCAAGGCATTCGAGACATGATTGACGGCAATCAGGCGTGTGCGATCGGTAATCAGAGCGGGTAGGGCACCAAGATCGAGTTCGCCTTCGATCGTGACGGGGATCACCTTCAGAACCACGCCGATCCGGATTCTCAGCAGATGCCAGGGCACGATGTTGGCGTGATGCTCCAGCGCGGAAATCAGGATCTCGTCACCGGCCTTGAGTGTTTGACCGAAGCTTGAGGCCACCAGATTGATGGCTTCGGTGGTGCCGCGAACAAACACGATTTCTTCCGTGGCGGACGCATTCAGACTTAGGCGGACACGTTCGCGTGCCGCTTCATATTGATCGGTGGCACGTGCAGATAACGTGTGCACGCCACGATGGATATTGGCATTATCGTGACGATAAAACGTGCGCACCGCCTCGATGACGCATTCCGGTTTTTGCGTGGTGGCGGCATTGTCGAGGTACACCAGCGGCTTGCCGTTGACGGTTTGATCCAGTGCTGGAAATTGCCGACGTATGGCATCAAGGTCGAAAGGGGTAGCGGACATGGGTGCCTTCCTACTGCGCGTTCTGGCGTTCGAGGCGCCGTGAAATGATCCCGCCCATCCATTCGACCAGTTCCGGTGTCACAAGCAGGTCAACGATCTCCTGGGCAAAACCGGCGATCAGCAGCTTGCGGGCGTTGGCCGTTGAAATCCCCCGGCTTTGCAGGTAATAGAGCGCCTCGTCGTCCAGTCGGCCAATCGTGGCGCCGTGGCTGCATTTCACGTCGTCGGCGTAGATTTCGAGTTCCGGTTTGGTATCGATTTCGGCCGAGTCCGAAAGCAGAAGGTTCCGGCTGCTTTGGTAAGCCTCGATCTTCTGTGCGTCCTGCGCCACGAGAATCCGGCCCTTGAAGATGCCGCGTCCGGATTCGTCGGCAATGACCTGATAGCGTTCGTCGCTGGTGGTATGTGCCGCGCCATGCGTAAGTCGCGTGTGGGTATCCAGAACCTGCTTGGCCCGCGGCATCATCAGGCCGAACAGATCGCAGTGCGCGCCCGTGTCGGTGATGTTGACATCAATTTCTCGTCGAACCAGTTGCCCGCCCAGTTGAATGTTGATCGAGCGATAGCGGGCATCGCGCGCGAGTGTGACGAAACTGCGGTCGGTCAGCAGCCGGGCATCGCCATCCAGCCCCAGTGACAGATGCGTCAACTGGCTGTTAGCGGCCAATGCAGCCACCAGCACCGAATTGCGCCATGAAGTGACGCCATCGGCACCTGTTGCCGTTTCAATCAATGTGGCGCGGCTGTGCGGGCCGCATCGAACCAGAACGCGCGTTTGTGCGGCGGTTTCGCTGGGTGCGTCGAGAAATTCGAGCACGATGGGCGGCTTGATATCGGCGTTTGCAGCAATATCGATGATCAGTCCTTCTGCTGCCGTGGCCGTATTGAGGGCCAGCAATGCGTCGTTCGGCGTGACGGCCTTGGGGGCAAAGGCGGCTGCGCGCTGGTCGAGATCGGCCTCGCGTAACGGCGTCAGACGCAAACCATCCGGAAGTTCACCGGGGCACTCGACGAGTTTGCCTCCGGCAAAGCGAATGAAAATTGCCTGCGGCAGGATGGCGTTCAGGCCGGAGCCTTCCGGTGTCGCGGTTTGTTGCGGTTTTGGCAGAGGACGCGTTAGGGCGCGCAGATTCGTCCAACGCCATTCCTCATCACGCAGGGTGGGCAGGCCCCACTCGACCACTTGCACACGCGCTGTGGTGTGGATTTCCCCCGGTGCCGCGGGTTCCTGCTGATCCAGCGTGCTGACCAGCCATTCGGGAAGCGGTGCGCGACTCATGATGCGGCCTCAAGGATGTCCTGATAGCCCTCGGCTTCCAGTTGCAGGGCAAGTGATTTGTCACCGGACTTGATGATTTTCCCTTTGTACAGGATGTGGACGAAATCAGGTTCCACATAGCTCAGCAGACGTTGATAGTGGGTCACGAGCACAATGCCACGATCGGCACCACGAAGCATGTTGATGCCCTCGGAAACCACTTTCAGCGCATCGATGTCGAGGCCGGAGTCGGTTTCATCCAGCAAGGCGAGTTTGGGTTGCAACAGCAACATCTGCAGAATCTCGTTGCGCTTTTTCTCGCCACCGGAGAAGCCCGCGTTCACGCCCCGGTGCAGGAACGCATCGTCCATGCCCATCGTTTTGGTGAGTTCGCGCACCTGCTTCATAAAGGCGAAGGTGTCGATTTCATCCAGGCCACGTGCCGCACGTTGCGCGTTGAGCGCTTCCTTGAGCAGGTAGATGTTCTTGACGCCCGGAATTTCGACCGGGTGCTGGAAGCCGAGCAGCAGACCGGCGGTGGCGCGTTCTTCGGTTGAAAGTTCGAGCAGATTCTTGCCGTCGTAGGTGACGCTGCCTTCGGTTACTTCAAAACCTTCGCGCCCGCCCAGCACTTGGCACAGCGTACTTTTCCCCGATCCGTTCGGCCCCATGATGGCGTGAACTTCACCGGCGTTGATGCAAAGATTGATACCGCGCAAGATGGGCTTGTCGCCAATTTTTGCGTGCAGATTTTTGATTTCTAATAATTTCATTGTCTTTATCTCTAAAATTTACCGTCCGGGAACAACGAACGGGAATTAACCTACGGAGCCTTCGAGCGATACGGCCAGCAAGGCCTGGGCCTCTACTGCAAATTCCATCGGCAACTCATTGAATACTTCCTTGCAAAACCCGTTGACGATCATGTTCGTCGCATTTTCTTCACTGATGCCGCGTGATTGCAGATAAAAAATCTGATCGTCGCTGATTTTGGACGTGGTGGCCTCGTGCTCGATCTGCGCGGTCGAATTCTTGGCCTCGATGTACGGGAAGGTGTGTGCCCCGTTACGATCACCAATCAAAAGCGCGTCACATTGAGTGTAGTTGCGCGCGTCATCGGCCGATTTGGCAATGTGTACCAGGCCGCGATAGGCATTCTGCGAATGGCCCGCCGAAATACTTTTCGAAACGATCGTGCTGCGGGTACGTTTGCCCAGATGAATCATCTTGGTGCCCGAATCGACCTGCTGATAGTTATTACTGACGGCAACGGAATAGAACTCGCCGACCGAATCATCACCGCGCAGGATGCAGCTCGGATATTTCCAGGTAATCGCCGAACCGGCCTCGACTTGCGTCCAGGTGATCTTGCTGCGTGCACCGCGCGCGTCACCGCGTTTGGTTACGAAGTTGTAAATGCCGCCTTTGCCTTCTTCGTCGCCCGGATACCAGTTCTGCACGGTGGAGTACTTGATGGTGGCATCGTCCAATGCGACCAATTCGACCACGGCGGCGTGCAGTTGGTTTTCATCGCGTTGCGGGGCCGTGCAGCCTTCGAGATAACTCACGTGCGCGCCTTCTTCGGCGACGATCAGCGTGCGTTCGAACTGGCCTGTGTTCTTGGCGTTGATGCGGAAATAGGTGGAAAGCTCCATCGGGCAGCGTACGCCCTTGGGAACAAACACGAACGACCCGTCAGAAAACACGGCAGAGTTGAGCGCGGCGTAGTAGTTATCGCCTGCGGGTACGACCGTGCCCAGATATTTTTTGATCAGATCCGGGTGGTTGTGCACAGCTTCCGAAAAAGAACAGAAAATCACGCCCGCTTCGGCCAGCTTTGCCTTGAAGGTCGTGGTGACGGAAACGCTGTCGAATACCGCATCGACGGCAACATTTGATGGTTGCACCACGCCCGCCAAAACGGCGCGCTCATGCAGCGGGATGCCCAGTTTCTCGTAGGTTTCGAGTAACTTGGGATCAACTTCATCGAGACTTTGCGGTTTGCTTGCCTCGATTTCGGCCAACTCGTCTGCGGTTTTCGGCGCCGCGTAATAAGACAAGGCCTGATAATCAATCGGCGGGTAATGTACATGCGCCCAGGTCGGCGGGGTCATCGTCAGCCAATGACGATAAGCCTTGAGCCGCCATTCGAGCAGGAATTCGGGCTCGTTCTTCTTGGCGGAAATCAGCCGGATGACATCTTCATTCAAACCCGGCGGGATGATGTCCTGCTCGATGTCTGTCGTGAAGCCGTATTTGTATTCCCGTTGCATCAGGTGTTCGATTTCCTGCTGCTCTGTGATGTGTTGCTCGGTCATGTTATTTCTCCCGAATCGGCGATATCTGATCTTGTCTATTGTGTGCTGGCTTGGCGGCGCGGTGTCTTGCTTGCTATTTGATTCATGTTTGTAGGCTGGCGTTCAAACCAAACCGGCACTTGAGGCGCGGGCTGAATCAATGCCGCCAGCGATGTGCTGTCCAGCAACTGGCGAACGCCCTGATTTATGGCTTGCCAGTGCGGTCTTAAGCCGCAATTGGCTTCACGATCACAATCATGATCGACCGTAAAGCATTCTGTCAGGGCGATCGGGCCATCTATGGCCTCGATGATATTGGCCAGACTGATCTCGTTTGCGCCGCGCGCGAGGCGATACCCACCGTTTCTCCCTTGTTGAGAGAGCAACAAGCCACCGGCAGAAAGCATTTTCAGCAGCTTGCCAACCGTGGGCAGGGTAAGCCCGGTGTCGACAGCCAGAATCCGTGCGGTAGATTGCGCGGCTTCTGTTCGTGCCATGGCCGTCAACAGCACAATGGCATAATCACTCATGCGGCTGATTTTGAGCATTTTGATCACCTTCTTGACTTAAGTTAACTGTACCAAATTGGTACGATATTTCAAGCATAAAAAACCGAAGCATTTGGCTTCGGTTGTGTGTGATAAAAATGCCTGTCCGTGTTTGGCTCATCGCGCTAACGGCTCATGGCTATGACTGCTGGAATTATTTAAGCAAGCGGCGATTGAACAGGTTGATGAAACCGTTGTTCAAATCGGTGGTAAACACAGCCCCGGTCACGGTTTGTTTGCCATCTTTGTAGCTGACTTGGTTCACTACGCCTTTTTTCTCTTTGGGGTTTACACCGAGTGCGAAGATATTGTCTTTGCCTGCCAGCCATGTTCCCACTGCTTTGTCTTCTTGCGCGGCCATTTCAACCCATTTTTTGCCAAATACAGTCAAATGCAGGAAGAGGGTGCCTTTGTAATCCTGCTTCGCCAAATCTGCCAGCAGCATCTTGACTTCCCTGGCGTTGGTTTCATCGCTTATTTGACCGCCGAATACCAAAGCAATGGCATCTTTATTTTTGAACTGCTGGGCGGCGAATGCGGCAGAATCCGGCTTGTTAAAAGCCACGATGTCCAGTCGGCGCTCGGGGTTTTCGGTTTTATCAGCCAGACCATCGGCTTTGTTATGGGCAACAAATTCACCAGCCATAGATGCAGCCAAGGCGACACAAATGGTGCTGTCGTTGACGGCAATGCCCAGGGTTTTTGCTTTGACAACGTTGTTGAGTGCCAAGCCTTCGAGTTGACCGGCATAAGCGCGCACGATGAATTGTTCGCCCAGAGTCAACGGCTTGGGATCGTTGGCCAGTGCGGGCAAGGTGGTGGTTAGAAGTGCGGCTGCAATAATCATTCGTTTCATATCGGTCTCCGTCGTCGGGTTAAAAAGACCAACTGAATCTATCGGGTAAAGCAGGACTATACAAATTTTTTCTACTGCATTAATTATGTATTAATCAATAAAACTAATAGTCTTTCCATGGATCTGTGGCTTGTGCAGCGGCAGGAAATGTAACAATATAACGTTCTATTTGTAACAAGTTCAGAGAGCATTCCATGTCTGATTGTTTTTTCAACGTGAACCAACCCCTTCATTTGTCGAAACCTGCCCCAATGGCTTCAGCCATCGTTTCGGCACTATTGATGACAATCACAGGTGGGATAACCCAGGTGGCACAGGCCGCGGACCTTGGCAGCATTACGGTCAACGCGCCCGCGACAGTGATCGGTTTGCCGGGCGCGCCGACGATGGTGCTCGATGGTCCCGCACTGTTCGAGCGTCAGGGGGCCAGCACTTTGGGTGGTTTGCTCGATGGTCTGCCCGGATTGAGTTCAACCTGGTATGGGCCAAACAGCAATCGCCCCGTCATTCGTGGCCTGGATGCCCACCGAGTGGATCTATTCAGCAATGGGTTGCCTGCGTTGGATGCCTCTGCGGTCAGTTACGATCACAATGCTCCGGTCAATCCCTTATCGTTTGATCGCGTTGAGATTTTACGTGGCCCGCAGGCATTGCTCTACAGCGGCGGTGCGGCGGGTGGCGTGATTAAAACGGATAATTCCGCCATCGCCATGCAGCCAGTCGAAGGTGTATCCGGTCGAGCCCAGTTGCAAGGGGATACCGGGTACAGTCGATCATCGACAGCGGCGTCCGTTAATGCGGGTAATGGTCTTTATGCCTTGCATCTGGATGGATTTTTGCAAAATTCGGGCGATTACAATGCGCCTGATGGTTACGCTGGGCCATCACTGGATGGCGGCAAGATTCGTAATTCGGCCGATCGTCAGCGCGGCGGCACGGTCGGTTTCAGCTTGACAGGCACCGATTCGGCCATCGGGTTCTCCATTGGTCAAAGCCGGGACTACTACGGCGTGATCGTTGATCCTGCCACACGAATCGATATGCGTTCCACCCAATATGATTTCAAAGCGCAACAACGGAATTTGTCCGGATTCGTGCAGCAGGTCACCCTGGAAGCGAACCACACGGACTATCAACATCAGGAATTGAATGACGGCGTGCCCGCCACCACCTTCAAAAACAAGGGCAACAGCCTGCGTTTGGCACTACAGAGTGAGTTGATGGGATTGAACTGGCAATACGGCCTGCAATACAGCCAGTTTGATTTTTCGGCGCTGGGTGATGAGGGTTTCTTGCCGAAAACCCACACGCGCAACATCGGTGGATTTGCGGTGGGCGAGGGCAAGCGCGGTGCCTGGTCGTACAGCGTCGGTGCCCGCGTCGAGCGGGTTCGGGTGCAATCCGATGGTGCAGGCGATACCGGCGTTGATCGTTTTGGCTCGCCAAGTTCAAGCACATTCACTCCCGCCAGTGCCTCGCTGAGTCTGGCTTATCAATTCTTGCCGCAGTGGCATGTGATCGGCCAGTTGAGTCATAACGAAAGGGCTCCGGCATTTGACGAACTCTACGCCAATGGCCCGCACGATGCGACCGGCGCTTATGAACTCGGTGATCCTAACTTGAAGACCGAACGCAGCAATACGGTCGAGCTTGGTTTGCGCTGGCAACATGAAAAGGCCCAGTTCTCCACCACGGCCTATCTGAGTGATTACCAGAATTACATTGGCTTGCTCGGAACCGATAGCTGTCGTGACGAGGATGGCGGGTTCATTGGCTGCACCAACGCCGATGCCTTGCCCGAGTACGATTACAGCGGCGTTCGTGCGCGGATTTACGGTCTGGAATTCAGCGGGTTGTGGCCTGTATTTTCTCATGCCGGGCATTCCGTGGATGCGCGTATCGTTGCCGATGTTGTCCGTGCCGAAAATCGCAGTGCGGATGAACCTTTACCCCGCATTGCGCCGCTTACGGTCACGCCTGCATTGTTGTGGCAGTACGGTTTGTGGACGGCGCAACTCGAGTTGCCCATGGCCGCCCGACAGACGCGCGTACCCGCGAGTGACGCGGCTGGGGAAACGCCGGGGTATGTCATGGTCAATGCCCGGTTGACACGGCAGTTCACGCCGCCATTTGGAGGCGGGCGCGTGGGCGGACAGTGGTATGTCGCATTGTCCAATCTCACCGACCGGACCGTGTACTCGGCTGGCAGTATCGATACGATGCGGTTTTTGGCGCCGAAACCCGGGCGCGCATTGTCTGCTGGGGTTCAGTTGCTGTTCTGAGCCGCTTCGGCGAAGCTAGCAGCCTGCCAGCAACCAACCTGCCCCAATGCGGTTTGGGGCATGGTGTCACGGAGATGGACTTGTGCTGTATCGATGTTCCGTCGAAACGGGTTTTAATTGGAGAAATCAGAAACAGGTGACTGGTTTACCTACCGAACCGATTTCGATTTGACTGCGAGAATTGCCTGGTTGCGCAGGGTGCGCAAGCTGTTGGCGTTCCCTTCGTGAAAGACATTGCTTTTGCCTTCCAGGTAGATAAGCCCGAAAGGTGCGCGATTGATGTAAAGCGGCAAGACTTCCGCCCTATCCGCTTTGCCTGAAAACTGCCAATCTGCGATGTCATCAACAGGCATGGCGGGGCGGAGCAGCGCTCGATCCTCGGCCGACTGGAACGTTTGGGCAATCCGGGAATTTCCCTTCAGCGATATGGGCATTTGTGTATGAAGCTTTGCGTACAAGGTGCCTTCACCCATTTTCGGTATCAGTTGCCAGTTATTCCGATCCAGCATGTAGAGCGCAGCCAGGTCCAGATTGAGTCCCTCGGCCATTGCTTTCAGTATCAGACCGAATATATCGCCCAGCTTGTAATCGCTCATCAATTTGGCGGTGACGTCTTCAATGCAGCGAGTCAGTACCTCTGAACGCTGTTCGTTGGAGACGGCTGTCGGCATGGTGTCGATGGGGAGTTGATCATCATTTTCCATGCTCATGCGTTGTAAAAACGCCGGCTTCACCTGGGTTTGAACCAGCATGGACTCGTATTCCCGAATGTGCGCTCGTGCATCGGTGATCGCTTTTTGATACAGGATTGGATCGATCCCCGCCGCCCTGGCCAGTTCCGCCATTCCCTGCTGCATTTGCGCAAAGGTCGCCGCATTGGCCATGAGCGATGCCGTCTCGTTGGCCAAACGACCGATGGCCTGAGCTTTTGCCGTGGGGTTGAGCCCCATAAGCTTGCCGGGCGTTGCGCGCGTGGTCAGAAAACGTCGCGCCGATTCGGGCAATCCCCACTGCTGACAGACATCCCGCGCAAGCGCCGCAGGTAGAACACCGGTCACGGCATGGATCGCGCTCGATTCATCCAAACCATCAACATTCCGGGCACGCTCAATTTCCGAAAGCAACTCTGGGGCATGGCGGAAGATCAGTAAGGCCCCAAGGTCTTGGAAAAGTGCACTCAGGAACATCTCCTCTACAGTGAAACCACCGATATGACTGGCCAGGTTCTTGGCAAGGAAGGCCTGAAAGAGGGCTTGCAGGAAACGGCTTTGAAGCAACTTGCCGTGTTGCTTGCACTCGATTTGCTCGAAAAGCGACATGGCCAGAGCTGCCATGCGGATTTCTTCGAATCCCATCAAGGTGACTGCGCGAGAGATGGTTGTGACCTGACCACCGAGATGTCGATATTCGACGGCATTGGCCAGTCGCAAAATCCGATGCGTCAGTGCCGGATCCTTGAGGATGAGCTTGACGAGTTCGTGCGATGAGGCGAGATCATTTTCTATGACGCGATAGGCCTCCTGAACAGTACGTGCAAAGGCGGGAAAATCGGGGCTGGCAGCAATACGTTTGAGCAAAATTTGGTGGAAATCGTCTTTCAAGGGATGGGCTTACTGAAATGGGTAAACTCGCCAATCTATCAGGTTTTGAACTGGAATTAGCCGATCCACCGTATCAAATCTCTATACCGCCCAAAAAATTTACGCGGCTGTACGTTCTGCACTGGCTTGTGTTTGAACCTGAGGTGATTCTTAGGGAAGCGCTGATTTATTCAGTGCTTCCCGCTTGGGGCAGGATGCCCCAACACGAACAAAGACATAAGTCTTTGATTCGTGAGCGCCATCGCGGGCGTGTACCGCGATGAGCGAGCTGATTTATTCCAAGGATGGAATAAATCTGCATTTACTTAGGTTCGTGCGCCCATAACCTGCGAAAGCCGGATTTTCAACTGGTAATCGTTTACTCTTTGCCTATGAATTTATTAATACCTTGTGAGCGTCGATTGCCATGACCAAATTCAGTGAACTGGATATCGGTGTAGATGGCATGACTTGCGCCTCGTGCAGTTCGCGAGTGGAGCGTGGTCTTGCCAAACTTCCAGGCGTGGCCTCTGCCAGTTTGAACCTCGCCACCGAACAGGCAACGATCAAATTCGACCCGCAACAGGTGCATCCCGCCGACTTGATCGAAGTCATCAGGGATGTCGGCTATACACCGGTTGTCGCCGAGATAGATCTCGCCATCGAAGGGATGACCTGCGCTTCTTGCGTCGGGCGCGTTGAGCGTGCACTGAAGCATTTGCCTGCTGTGCTGGATGCCGTGGTGAATCTGGCGACCGAACGCGCCCATGTTCGCTATATCCCGGCGATGGTTGGGCCGGATGAGTTGATCGTCGCAGTGATAGAGGCGGGTTATGGCGCCAGCCTTGTCGATGATTTTGCTGATGGTCACACCAATGGTGTGGAGCCGGATGATAACCGTCAGCAGAAGAACCTCTCTGCCATGAAGCGTGACGTGATTCTGGCTGCCGGATTCTCTCTGGTTATCATGTTCCTATCCATGGGCGCCATGTTCATCCCCGGGCTGGAGCGCGTGTTGGCAGGAATCAGCCCGTTCCCGAATTTTTGGGACTGGGTTCAACTGCTCCTCGCTTCGGTTGTACTGTTCGGCCCGGGGCGACGTTTTTTCAAACCGGGCTTTATCGCCTATCGTCATCTCTCGCCGGATATGAACTCACTTGTCGCGACCGGCACAGGAGCGGCTTACGCTTACAGTGTGTTGGTGCTGGTTTTCCCCTTCTTGTTTCCGGTCGAGGCCAGGCATGTCTATTTTGACTCGTCCGCAGTAGTCATTGCGGCCGTATTGGCAGGCAAATATCTGGAAGCGCTCGCCAAGAGCAGAACCTCCGCCGCGATACGCAAACTGATTGATTTGCAGGCGAAAACGGCGCATATCCTCGATGAATCCGGTGTTGAGCGGGATGTGTCCTTGGCACAACTGCACAAAGGTGATCGATTTGTCGTGCGTCCCGGCGAGCGTATTCCGACGGATGGGCGCGTGATCGAGGGACGTGCCCACATCGATCAATCGATGCTGACGGGCGAGCCATTGCCTGTCGCCAAGGGGCAGGGTGACGAGGTTGTCGGCGGTACGGTCGATCAGGACGGGCGCTTGCTGATTGAGGCGACTTCGGTTGGTCGAGATACCGTTCTGGCTCAAATCATCAAGCTGGTTGAAAGTGCGCAAACGGGCAAGTTGCCGATACAGGGTCTGGCCGATCGCGTGGTTCGCGTGTTCACGCCTGTTGTGCTGGCCATTGCGCTGATTACCTTCATTACCTGGATTGTATTGACCGGCAATGTCAGTGTGGCGCTTGTCGCCGCTGTCGCCGTGCTGGTGGTCGCTTGTCCCTGTGCCATGGGCTTGGCAACGCCCGCCGCCATTATGGTGGGCACGGGTCGTGCAGCAGAGTTGGGTGTGCTTTTTCGCAAAGGCGAAGCATTGGAAACGCTTTCCCGTGTGGATACGGTACTGTTCGATAAAACAGGCACATTGACGGAAGGCCGCCCGACTTTATCGGATATCGGCGGCCCTTCGCCCGATGAAGCCCTACGCTTGGCGGCGGCTCTTGAAGGAGCATCCGAGCATCCTCTGGGGCGTGCCATCGTGACTGCTGCAGAACAGCGAGGTGTCATATTGCCTGCTGCCGAGGACTTCCGCTCTATCGTCGGTGATGGCATCGAAGGCATGATCGAAGGGCACAGGGTGCGTGTCGGTTCTCGCCATTTTCTTGAACGTGAAGGCGTGGATCTCGGCTCGAATTCCACAGAAGCCGCTCAATTTGAAGAGGCAGGCCAAACGACCGTATTTGTCTCTGCAGACAGCACGTTTCTCGGCTGGCTGGCGATTGCTGATCGAATCAAACCCGAGGCAAAAAGCGTGGTTGATGCCTTGCGCCAGCGGGGCATCCATATTGCGATGGTCACCGGAGACGCGAAGCGGACCGCTCAAACGGTTGCCGCCATGCTGGGTATCGACGAAGTACACGCAGAAATTCGCCCACAGGATAAGGCCAGGGTGGTTTCTGAACTTCAATCCAAGGGACGTCGCGTTGCATTTGTTGGCGACGGTATCAATGATGCGCCTGCATTGGCTCAGGCCGATGTTGGCATCGCGCTGGCTTCAGGGACAGATATCGCCATCGAGGCGGCCGATGTCACGCTCACGCGAGGCCAATTGCGCGAGGTGGTTACGGCAATAACAGTCGCGCGACACACCCTCTCCAATATTCGCGGCAATCTGTTCTGGGCCTTCTTTTACAACATTCTTTTGATACCGATTGCTGCGGGCGTTGCCGTTTCGATCGGCATTCATCTCAATCCAATGGTGGCCGGGGTGGCAATGGGCTTATCCTCGGTGTTCGTGCTGGGGAACAGTCTTCGTCTTAAAAGGCTCAAAGCATTCCAACCAGATCCAATCACCCAATCAACCAATATCCCGTCTCACCCCAAAACCTAGAGGTATTTCCCATGAGTTCTTATGTTTTCTCCGTCACCAGCCCGAAAGATTACGAATCAACCATCCCGATGGTTACCGAGGCATTAAAGCAGGAAGGCTTTGGTGTGCTGACTACGATCGATGTGGCTGCAACACTCAAGGCAAAATTAGGTCTCGAACGAAAGCCATACATTATTCTGGGCGCCTGCAACCCGAACTTCGCCCATCAGGCAATGGAAGCCGAACCGGATATCGGCGCTCTTTTACCCTGCAATGTTGTCGTGCGCACCGAACCGGATGACACGGTGAGCGTCGTATTCATGGATCCGGTATCCGTTCTGGGGATGGTCAACCACCCCGGCGTGGATAAGATCGGTCACGAGGTGCGTGAAAAACTCATGCGCGTCGCCGAAGCTGTACGCGGTTGATGTGATGAAAGCACTTTGAATCAGGGGGATCAACAATGAGTGAAATCAAGTTAAAAATTACCGGCATGACCTGCGAACACTGCGTTCGCGCCGTCAACAAGGCGCTTGGGGACGTGCCGGGTGTAACCGATGTTGAAGTAACTCTGCAACCGGGTTCCGCAGTTATTCATGGTGAGATGGACCCGGCCGATCTCATCTCTGCGGTGACCAGTGAAGGCTATACAGCGGAGGTTCAGTCTTGAGTGCAGCACCTCAGACCACGAGCACTTCGGTATTGCTTTACACCAGTCCCGGTTGTCCTGATTGTGCTGCCGTACGCAACTACCTCAATGAACACCGGATTGATTTCGAAGAGCGCAGCGTGGCTAACCCCGGTGTGGCCGATGAGGCCAAATCCCGTTACGGTGTGCGTGTCGCACCGATTACCGTTATTGCAGGCAATGCAATATGGGGGACCTTCGCTGAACAGAAGCCGAAGCTTGATGCCACGTTCGGGAAAACTGGAATGCAGTAGCTTTTTGGTGTGGCCGGTGTTGCAATCGTTTTTACATCACCCGATATCATTCTGGTGCTGGGAAGATCATGGTGGTCAAGACAATCGCATCAGCCACAAATTCAAAATCGGCTACTTCAGGGTTTTGCCAACGGCTATGTGGCAAAAGTGACACAAGAGTAAACCCTGCCCATAGGGTCATTTATTCTGGCTAAAACCTTACAATTTTCTAGTGTTCTGACTTGGGACGGGGAATAGTCCGGGCAAAAGAAAATCCAAACTCGCTGAGTTTCTTAAATTCTATGCACCGTAACTACCGCTAATTTCGATCAAGTCACTGATTTAAAATCATTTTGGTGCCGGAAATAGGAATTGAACCTACGACCTTCGCGTTACGAATGCGCTGCTCTACCAACTGAGCTATTCCGGCAAGACGTGAAATTTTCCTGATCTTGTTGGGAATGTCAACGGAAGAACGGGAGCTATGGGCCGGAGGGCATTCAGGCGTGTGTCTTGTCGAGCCGGGCCAGCGTCTGCGCTTCCATGGCCTTGAGATCGTCGATTTCTTCGCGGGTGAAACCGGCGGCCATGCGCCCCGGTTCGTCGTAGGGGCCGCGAATACGGCCGTGCATGTATTCGGCCAGCAAGTCGC
>NZ_JAQTTX010000014.1 GCF_028710545.1 Halothiobacillus sp.
CCTGTGCCCGAAGAAATGCGGCCTTGTGCGGATCGACCCGAGGTAGCTTCTTATGACCCAGCAGCACCCCATCGACTGGGGAACGGTGGCCACGCTCAATGTAGTCTCGATATTCTCGCAACTGGGGCAGTTCGGTATCGGGTTCGTGGTGCTGCCGGTTTGGCTGGCGCAGCACGGGCTCAATGCCACCGAGCTTGGGATTCTTGTCTCGGCGCAATGGCTGGGCATGTTGTTGGGGCTTGCCATCGCACCCCGGCTGAATGTCCTCTTCGGCCATGCGAAGGTCATTGCCATGGGTTTGCTGGTGGCGATGGTCGCGTTTGCGCTGATGTTGAGCTTGGGGCAATCCGCCTGGCTGCCCGCGGTGGTGCTGATCGGATTGGGCACGGGGCTGCGCTGGATTGGTCTGGAACCCTGGCTGTACGGGATTGCCCCCACGCAGGGTCGGGGGCGTTTGGTCGGTTTTCACGAGACCATGATCGGGATCGCGCCCATCGTGGCCCCGCTTATGACCAATTGGGTTGGTATTGAAGGGACAGGGCCGTTGGTGCTGGGCTTGGTGTTCACTGGCATGGCCTTTATCCCACTTGCATTTGCAGGCGTGGCGCCGAAGGCCAAGCTGGCGCAGGTCAAGCGCGCCCCGGGTCAGGGCCCGTCGCCGCGCAATTTCATTCTGGCCTTGGGTTTGGCAACCGCGGCCATTGGTGGTATCACAGAAGCGGCATTCTCGGGCCTGTTCCCCATTTTCGGCGCGGGGCGTGATCTGGGCGCAGACCAGATGGTCAGCCTGTTGACCTATTTCGGGTTGGGCGGGTTGCTGCTGCAATATCTCATGGGCTGGCTTGCCGACCATCGAGGCCTGGTATTCGCGGTGTTGGTGAATGCAGGCATGACCATCCTGATGGCGATTGTGACCAGTTTTCCGCTGGGATTCACCGGTCTTGCCGTCACGTTCTTTGTGATGGGCGGCACGATCACGGGTTATCTGACGTTAGCGATAGTGGCTTCGACCAAAGCCGGTCACGGGGAGTTGTCGGTCAATGTCCGGCTCATTTCCATGGCCTATACCGCCAGCGCCATTTTCGGGCCGCTGCTTGCGGGTTTCGCCATGAAATCCTCCACCAGCGAGGCACTGATCTGGCTGGTGGGCGCTCTGGGCGTGACCTTGTGTGGCTACGTGCTGATTCAGTCGCGACGGCGTGTCTTGCCGGATCGGTTACCCGACGCCTGAGTGCCGTTGAGCGTCATTCGTCGCGGGATGTGATGACGTTTGCTGATCGCATCGGTTAGTTTGCCGTCAACGTCGTCAGGCAGTCGTCGAGCACCGTGAGCAGTGTGTCGATATCCGCCGGACGTGTTTCGGGACAGACCAGCATCATGTTGTGGAACGGGGTCAGCAGCACGCCGCGATTGAGCAGGTAGAGGTGGATGGCATGTTCCAGTTCGTCCTGCTGTGCTGCGCGCGCTTCTCGGGCATTGACCGGAGCGGTCGGGCAGAACTGCAATTCAAGTCGTGCGCCGATCCGGGTGATGCACCACGGCAGGGCATGACGTTCCAGCAAGGCAGTCAATCCTTGTTCGAGGGTCGCGGCCAGCGTCAGCATGTGTTCGTAGGCCGCGGGTGTGGCGACCTCGGTGAGTGTGGCATGCAGGGCCGCGAGGGTCAACATGTTGCCGGACAAGGTCGTGCCGATACCGGAGTGACCGGGTGGCGCCGCGTCCTTGGCCGCTTGCATGCGTTTGGCCAATGCCGCGCCAAAGCCGTAGGCCGCCGCGGGCAATCCGCCGGCAATCGGTTTGCCGAAGACGATGAAATCCGGCTCGACACCGGCATTGCGCGCCCAGCCGCCGCGTCCACTGGAAATGGTGTGGGTCTCGTCCAGAATCAGCAGTGTGCCATACCGCGCGGTCAGTTCGCGTAGGCTGGCGATGAACCCGGGCTGGGCCGGAACCATGCCGCAGTTGGTGAGCGCGGGTTCGGTGAGCAGGCAGGCGATTTCCCCGGTGGCGAGTTCGCGTTCTACAGCCGCCAGATCGTTGAAATCCACCGCCACGGTATTAAGGCCGAGATCGACCGTTTGCCCGAGTAAGCTGGCCCTGCTGACGGTTTGGTTGACCGTCTTCCCATCCTCGATCACACAATCAACCAGGGTGTCGTCCACCGTGCCGTGATAGCACCCATCGAATACCAGCAGTTTGGTTCGCCCGGTGACCGCCCGCGCCCAACGCAGCACAAAGCGGTTGGCGTCGGTCGCGGTGGTCGCCAGTTGCCAGTAGGGCAGGCCGAACTGATCGGCCAGCGCCGCACCGACATCCGGTGTGTTTACACCGGGCAGCATGGTGGTGAAGCCGCGCCGCGCCTGTGCTTGCAGCGCGCGGGCCACTGGTTCTGGGCTATGACCGAACATCGCCCCGGTATCGCCGAGGCAAAAATCCGTGTAATCGATACCGTCAGCACAGGTGAAGTGCGCACCCTGTGCTTCACGCACGAACAGGGGCGTGGGGGTGCCCCAGTCGTTCATCCAGTGCATGGGCACGCCGTACAGGAAATGTTTGTGCGCTTCCTCGGCCAGTCGCACCGACGTGGGATGCCGTTGCAGGAATTGCTGGCGCTCGCTTTTCAGCAGGCGTTCGGCATGGGCAATCAGGGCGTCGTTGGTCGAATGCATGTCGGGCCTTTATCGGGGGCAAATGGCCCCATCTATTTGTGCAAAATGGCCCTGTCGATTGGACCAATGTCTGGGTTAGTATCCTACCGAAATCAACGCGCTTGATAATAAATTTTTGATAAAAACCCTGTTCGACGCCGTTCGGACAGGGTGGGAAAAAAGTGTGCCGCATAAGCGGTAGCGCGTGCGCTATTTGTGATTGATCTGAATGGAGTGACGCCATGAATCATACGTTTGCCTATTTGTCTGCCGGCGGGTTCCTCGGGTTGCCGATTACGCCGGATGCGCCGCCCTCCTCCGAGTCGGGCAAACCCTTTGCCATGGCCGGTGTAACCTGGGATTGCAGCGTGACCAATCACCCCGGTTCGCGACTCGGGCCCGGCGCGATTCGTCAGGCCAGCCGGATGCTGTGTGATGCGACCCACCCGCTGTTCGATACCTCGCCGCTGGATGAACTGGTCGATCTGGGCGATTTGCTGCTTCCCAACACGAGTCTGGAAACCATGCGCGCTGCGTTGATGCCGCAGGTAAACGCACTGCTGGATCGGCATGAAATGGTCTGGCTCGGCGGTGACCATTCGATCACCTTGCCGTTGTTGCGTGCCTATCGTGCGCATTTCGGCCAGCCGTTGGCCTGCATCCATTTCGATGCGCACTGCGATACCTGGACGGACCATTTCGGCGAGCCTTCAGGGCATGGCACCTGGGTGTATGAGGCCTTCAAAGAAGGGCTGGTCATACCGGAAGCCTTTGTTCAGGTTGGCATTCGTTCATCTGGCGTGCGCGAGGCGCGCGAATTCGTCAACGATCAGGGCGGTCGCATTTATACCGCCCGCGAATTACGTGGCCGCGATGGTGCCGGTTTGCAGGATGTCATCGATGAGGTGCGGGCACGTCTGGCGCAGAACGGAAATCCGCCGGTCTATCTGTCCTTCGATATCGATGTCTTCGATCCGGCCTTCGCGCCGGGTACGGGCACGCCGGAGCCGGGCGGCCTGACCACCGCGCAGGCCATGACCCTGCTGGAGGGCTGGCACGATCTTAATTGGGTGGGCATGGATCTTGTCGAAGTCGCCCCGCCGTACGATCACGCCGAGCTGACCAGCAATGCCGCATCGACCATGATCTGGACCTGGCTCTGCGGTCGTCTGGCCGCGCGCGCCTCAACTTGAACGGAATCCACTATGCTCGCCTGCGAACAAAAACTGATTCAGAACGCCTATTACACCGCCAGTGCCAACGCTCATCCGGGCTACCCGCCACTGGATGGCGATGCCGCAGCGGATGTGTGCATTGTCGGTGGGGGGCTCGCCGGGTTGTCTGCGGCCATCGAGCTGGCGGATCGCGGCTATTCGGTCATCGTGCTGGAAGCCCAAACCGTCGGTTGGGGCGCAAGTGGCCGCAACGGCGGGCAGATCATCTCGGGCCTCGCCTGCGATCAATCGGTAATCGAAAAGGCATTGGGGCTTGAAGCCGCTCAACAGGCATGGGATATCACCATCGAGGCGCTCGATTTGGTGCGCGAACGAGTCAAGCGGTTCGATATTGACTGCGATCTTGTCGATGGTTTTCTCGGTGTGGCCGTCGGCAAGCGCAAAGGCGCCGCCCTGCGAGACTGGTTTGAGACCATGGCGCAGCGTTACCACTACGATTCTGACGCCGAATTAATCGAACCGGATGCCCTGAATCAGTGGATCGATAGTCCGCGCTTTCATAGCGGCTATTACGATCGTCGTTCGGGGCATCTGCATCCGCTCAACTACACGCTGGGCCTGGCGCGCGCGGCGCACAGTCTGGGTGTGCGGATCTGCGAACACACACCGGTGCGCACGATGACCAGGGGCGAGCCTGCCGTGCTGAATACGGACAAGGGCAGCGTCACGGCGCGTTATGTCGTACTGGCGGGTAACATGTACCTACCCGAAGTATCACCGAAATTGGCGCCTTCGCTCGCAAGTCGAATCATGCCCGTGGGTACCTATATCGTCGGCACCGAACCCTTGGACCCGGAATTGGTTTCACGCCTGATTCCCACCAAGTCAGCGGTTTGCGATACCAATGTCGTGCTCGATTACTTCCGGTTCTCCGCGGACAACCGGATGTTGTTTGGCGGCCGGGTCAGCTACAGCACCATGACGCCGCCCAACCTCAAGCAAGACATGCACAAGCGGATGCAGCAGGTTTTCCCCCAGCTGGCAGATGCCAAGGTGGAATACGCCTGGGGCGGGTTTGTGGACATCACCATGAACCGAGCGCCGGACTTCGGCCGAATAGCGCCGAACGTGTTCTATCTGCAAGGTTTCTCCGGTCATGGCGTGGCGCTCACCGGCATGGCGGGCAAGCTCGTCGCCGAAGCCATCAGCGGTCAGGCGGAGCGACTCGATCTGATGGCGCGCATTCCGCACCACGATTTTTTCGGCGGCAAGCTGTTGCGAACACCAGCGCTCGTTCTAGGCATGGCGTGGTATCGACTGCGCGACGCGCTGGGTTAAACGCGCCGCACTACATTAATTGCTCAATGCCGCCTGAATCACATCGGCAAGGATGCGGCCATAGGTCGTGATGCGATCCGTGGCGGCATAGGCATAGCCGATAATCAGCCCTTTCTCGCGCTTGTCTCCCACGCTGTAATGGGATAACGGATAAACGCGCAGGCCTTGTTCTGCGGCCAATTCGGCAACGCGCACATCGTCACAGGTCGGGGGGAGTTCCACCACCAGATGCAGTCCGGAGCCAGCGGGCGGCAGGCGAGCGCCGACGTTGGTCACAGGAGCCAATGCTTTTTGCAGCAGGTAGCGCCGTTCCTTGTACAGTTGCCGTAGTCGGCGGATATGCGTTGAGAAATGGCCTTCTTCGATAAAGTCGGCCAACGCCGCCTGAATCACGACCTGACCGGGGCGTTGCAGTTCATACAGCCCGCGCTTGAAGCGTTCCGCCAAATCGGGCGGCACCACGATGTAACCCAGTTTGATGCCGGGATACATCACCTTGGAAAAGGTACCCATATAGAGCACGCAGCCGCTTTGATCCATGCCTTGCAGTGAGGAGAGCGGCCGTCCCTCGAAGCGAAATTCGCTGTCGTAATCATCTTCGAGAATCCAGGCTCCTCGGCTGGCAGCGTAATCCAGAAGCAGGCGACGACGTCCATAACTCATGGCAACGCCCTTGGGGTATTGGTGGGATGGCGTGGTATAGATCAGACGCGGTGGATTTCGAAAATCGGTGTTACTTGGTGCCATTCCTTCATCATCCACGGCAACAGGGTGAAGTGTCAGGCCGTTGACCTCCAGAACGCGTCGCGCGCCCCAGTAGCAGGGATTCTCAACCCATACGCGGTCCCCGTAATCGGTGAGCATGCGGGCGCACAGGTCGATGGATTGCTGTGTGCCCGAGGTGATCAGCACCTGTTCCACCGTCAAGTTGACGGTGCGGGACATGCGCAGATAGTTGGCAATGGCGTGCCGGAGCGGCAAATGGCCACCGGCATGGCCATAGTCCAGAAAGGCGGGCTGCGGATCGCGCCATTGGCGGTTGAGCAGGCGGCGCCAGATCTGGGTCGGGAAGGCGGAGAAATCATCCTCCCCGGGCGTAAAAGGCTGCACTTCATAACTGGGTTGATCCGACGGCCCTGCCGCGATAGTGCCCCGTTTGGAGAGACTGGTTGTATTCCTTGCCGTTTCGGTTTGCGGTGTCGCGCCGGATTCCTGTGTTGTGACAAAGCTCTCCGGTAACGTGGCGGCAACGCGGGTACCACTACCGATCTGCGACACGACATAACCTTCTTCATGTAGTTGTTCGAATGCGGCCAGCAGCGTGTTTCGGGACAGGCCGAGTTCTTCCGCCAGGCTGCGTGTGGACGGCAATCGGGCGCCGGGCGTGAGATGCTGCGTGGCAATGGCGCGCCTTATGGCTTCGTAGACACGGCGATGTGTCGGCATCCGGGGCGGGAATCGCCCTTGTTTGAGCTCGGTGAGCAACCATTCCGAAATGGTTAAAGATTCCACGGCCCGTCTCCTCGTTTAAAGTGGTTCCATGCAGAACAAGCAAATGGCTCTTGTTGGTTTGCCTTTCTGGGTTAAGAATAAACCCATTATAGATGTTTATGTGAAAATTATTTGAAAAATAAACACATATATTATTGATTTATATGTTTATTTTTAGAATATGATCTTTTGGTTTGCTTTGGTGCACACAAGGTACCATTAGACGCTTAGAATGACCGGTCAGTACCAATTAAGAGAGTGTCGGATAAATGATTTACCGCAGTAAACCGGTTGTTCTGATGGCCGCGGATATGAGACAAATCGACGGTCAAACATTTCATGCCGTCGGTCATAAGTATGTTGCGGCGGTTGCCGGGGCGGCGCAAGCGGTGCCGCTGGCGATCCCTGCGCTGGGTTCGGACAGTGAACTTGAAGCCTTGATTGCATTGGCCGATGGCATCCTGTTGCCGGGCGCGGTATCCAATGTGCACCCATCCCATTTTGATGAAGACGTGCTGGACCCATCCCTGCCGCTTGATCCGGCGCGTGACAGCACGACCCTACGGTTAATCAAAGCGGCCGTGGCGGCGGGCGTTCCCCTGTTGGGGATTTGTCGCGGGTTCCAGGAAATCAACGTGGCGTTTGGCGGCAGCCTGTACCAGGCCGTTCATGACACCGAAGGATTTGCCGATCATCGGGAAGTCGATAGCACGCTGCCGGAAGCGCAGTATGGCCCCCGGCACCTGGTTTCGACCGTGCCCGGCGGTCTGCTGGCCGGGATTACGGGATGCGGCGAGTTCATGGTCAATTCGCTGCACGGCCAGGGCATCGCGCGGCTTGGCTCGGGATTGGTCGCCGAGGCTTATGCACCCGACGGGCTGATCGAGGCGATCCGTATTTCCGATGCGAAAGCATTCGCGCTGGCGGTGCAGTGGCACCCGGAATGGGATGTACTGAACAACCCGCCTTACTTGTCGATATTTCGCGCTTTTGGCACAGCCTGTCGTGAACGCGCTGCGTCACGCGGTGCCGAGTGATAAAACGGATAAAACGGAGAACGATATGATTGAGCGTAAAGACTTTTCTCACAAGGATATGGACCAGTGGCTGGCCGCTCACAATGTCACGGAAATCGAGTGTCTTGTTCCCGATCTCACTGGCGTGGCGCGCGGCAAGATCCTACCGCGGGAAAAATTCACCGCTGAGCGTGCCATGCGTCTCCCCGAAGCGGTTCTGGGTGTGACGGTGACCGGTGAATCACCTGAAAACCGGCCGGCTTACGACAATGTGTTCGGCTTTACCGACAAGGACATGGTGCTGGTTCCCGACCCCGGTACGGTTCGTTTGGTGCCCTGGGCGGTTGATCCCACGGCCCAGGTGATCATGGATTGCCTGTTCCACGATGGCACCCCGGTGGACTTTGCGCCACGCAATGTGTTGCGCAAGGTAACCGAGCTGTACAAAAGCATGGGCTGGTCGCCGATTGTGGCCCCCGAGCTGGAGTTTTACCTGCTGGCGCGAAATACCGATCCCAACCAACCGCTGGTGCCGCCGATCGGCCGCAGTGGCCGCGCTGAAACCAGCCGTCAGTTGTACAGCATCGATGCGGTGAATGAATTCGATCCGCTGTTCGAGGAAATCTACGAGTACTGCGACATCATGGGGCTGGAACTCGATACGCTGATTCACGAGTTCGGTGCCGGGCAGATGGAAATCAATTTCCTGCACGACGACCCCATGGTTCTTGCCGACAAGGTGTTCTTCTTCAAGCGCACGCTGCGCGAAGCGGCACTGCGTCACAACATGTATGCCACCTTCATGGCCAAGCCGATGGCCAACGAGCCCGGCTCGGCAATGCATATCCATCAGAGCGTGCTCGATACCGGAACCGGCCAGAATATTTTCAGCAATCCGGATGGTAGCGAATCCCCGTTGTTCCTGAATTACATCGCGGGCCTGCAAAAATACCTGCCCTCAGCCATGGCGTTGCTTGCCCCTTACGTGAATTCGTACCGCCGCATCGTGCGCGGTGGCGCCGCCCCCATCAACATCGAATGGGGTTACGACAACCGTACCGTCGGTATCCGGGTGCCCCATTCCGGGCCGGAAGCGCGCCGCGTCGAGAACCGGGTCGTGGGTGCCGATGCCAACCCTTATCTGGCTATGGCGGTCACGCTTGCCTGTGGTTATCTCGGCATTGTCGAGAAATTACAGCCAAGCGACGTGACAACCGGCAGTGCCTATGACTCGAACTATCAATTGCCCCGAGAGCTTTCGGAGGCTCTGCGCCAATTGGATGCATCCAAACCGCTGCGTGAAGTGCTAGGCGACAGCTTTATCGATGTTTATGTGGCGGTTAAAGAAACCGAATACGAAGAATTCATGCGTGTCATCAGCCCGTGGGAACGCGAGCATCTGTTGATGCACGTTTGATTTGAACAAAATGAAACAGAATCAAAACGAGGAGAACACCATGTTGGCTACGACCCGTGCAAAGACCGATGAAATCCAAGCACTGGATTCGGCACATTACATGCATCCCTTTACGAACCATAAAACGTTGGCGAGTAAAGGGGCGAGGGTAATCACCCGTGGCGAAGGTGTTTATATCTGGGATTCAGAAGGCAACGAAATTTTCGATGGCATGTCCGGATTGTGGTGTGTCAACGTGGGCTACGGCCGCAAGGAACTGGTTGATGCCGCAGCGCAGCAGATGCAGGTGCTGCCGTACTACAACAGCTTTTTCCAGACGACCAACGAGCCAGCGGCCAAATTGGCAAGGCGAATTGTCAGCCTGGCCGGGGAGCGATTCTCCCATGTATTTTTCAGCTCTTCCGGATCGGAATCGAATGACACAAATGTGCGCATGGTGCGCCATTATTGGGCAACGCTTGGTCACCCGGAGCGCAATGTCATCATCAGCCGGAACAACGCCTATCACGGCTCGACGGTGTGTGGCGCCTCGCTCGGCGGCATGGCGGGCATGCATGCTCAGGGTGGCTTGCCTGTTCCGGGCATCGTGCACATTGAACAGCCTTATCATTTCGGGCTTGCGCCGAATCAGGACAAGGATGCCTTCGGTATCGAAGCAGCTGGTTGGCTGGAGCAGAAGATTCTGGAAGTGGGCCCGGAAAAAGTCGCCGCTTTCATCGGCGAGCCGGTGCAGGGAGCCGGTGGCGTGATCATCCCACCAAAAACCTACTGGCCCGAGATTCAGCGAATCTGCGACAAGTACGGGATTCTGCTGATCTGTGACGAAGTCATCTGCGGCTTCGGTCGGTTGGGTGCGTGGTTCAGCTCGGAAATGATGGGTGCGAAACCGGATCTGATTACCTTTGCCAAGGGTGTGACTTCAGGGTATATCCCGCTCGGCGGCGTCGTGGTCGGCAAGCGCGTGGCCGAGGTGCTGATCGAGCAAGGCGGAGAGTTCAATCACGGCTATACCTACTCCGGGCACCCTGTCGCCTGTGCCGTGGCGATGGCCAATCTGGATATTATCGAACGCGAGGGCCTGGTGGCGCGGGTTCACGATGAAACCGGTCCTTATCTCGCCGAGCGGTTTGCCGAATTGTCCGACCACCCGTTGGTCGCCGCGCCTGAGACGTTCGGCATGGTTGGCGGATTCGAATTGATGAAGGACAAGGCCAAACACCAGTCCTTCGATGCATCGCTGGAAGTTGGCATGATCTGTCGCGATCACTGCTTTGCCAACGGGCTGATCATGCGTGCGGTGGGCGATCGGATGATCATCGCGCCGCCATTGGTGTGTACCAAGTCGGACATTGACGAACTGATTAAGCGGGTGCGCATCTGTCTGGATGCCACCCTCAAGGACATACAGTCGCGAGGCTGGATGGATGCAGCGCACTCGGCCAAAGTGACTGCATGAGCGGCAACGCTTGTAAACGGTTTGCAGAAGGTGTGCCGGCAACGGTCGCCGAATGTGACCCTTTGTTGGATGTGCTTGTGTTGGATTTATTTGTTTTGGACGTATTTTTTCGAACTTGCCAATGACCCTAAGGAGAACTTCGCATGAAATCAGTGTTCAAGAAACAATTGCTCGGCGGCATGATCGCCGTCGCATTTACCGCCGGGCTGGTTCCAGTCGCAGGCGCGGCAGAGGAGAAGGTCCTCAATATCTACAACTGGTCGGATTACATTGCCCCGGACACCATCAAGAACTTTGAAAAGGAAACCGGCATCAAGGTCAATTACGACAACTACGACAGCAATGAAACACTCCACGCGAAGCTTGTTGCCGGTCATACCGGTTATGACATCGTTGTGCCCTCAGCCAACTGGGCCGAGCTGCAAATAAAAGGCGGGCTGTTCCAGAAAATCGACAAGAGCAAAGTACCGAATCTGGTCCACCTCAACCCGGCCATTCAGAAACAGCTGGCGGTGGTCGACCCGGGCAACCAGTACCTCGTCAACTGGCTGTGGGGCTACACCACGGTGGGTATCAATGTCGACAAGGTCAAGGCAGCACTGGGTGACACGCCGATGCCCAAAAGCGCATGGGATCTGATCTTCGATCCGAAGTATGCGAGCAAACTCAAGTCCTGCGGTATTTCCGTGCTGGATTCGGCCTATGAAGTGCTACCGGCTGCCCTGCATTCAATGAACTTGCCGCCATTTAGCAACAACAAGGCCGATTACGAGGCAGCGTTCAAAAAAATCGAGAAGATTCGCCCGTATATCAAGCTGTTCTCATCTTCCAGCTACATTGACGATCTGGCGAATGGCTCATTGTGTGTTTCCCTCGGCTGGTCCGGCGACATGAGCCAGTCCGCGCAGCGTGCGATCGACAGCAAGAACGGTCAGAAAATCGAGGTCCTGATTCCAGAAAACGGTGGCCTAGCGTTCTTCGACAGCATGGCGATTCCAAAAGACGCGCCGCACCCGGAAAATGCATACAAGTGGATGAATTACATCCTGCAACCGAAGGTGGATGCCTCTCTGACCAACGAGGTTCTGTACGCGAACCCCAACAAGGACTCCCTGCCGTTTGTTACTCCTGATGTCGCCAACAATAAGTCCGTGTTCCTCTCCGATGCGGATTTGGCGAAACTGGTCACACCCAAGGCCGTCAATAGCGACACCCGTCGTCTGATGACTCGTCTGTACACCAAGTTCAAGACAGGTTCTTAATGTTCCTACACTCTGTCCGTTCAGCACGGGCGGAGTGCTTTTCTACCCAAGTGGATAGTTTGGCGGCTCGTTCGGCAGCCAGTTAGACTTGCCGGTTGGTTAGAAAAGTTGAATCTCATGAGGAGATAGGTATGGCATCGGTAACGGCCACTACAGATCGAGAAGTGTTATTGAAGATCGATGGCGTCAGCAAGATATTCGACGGTGTCGTCAAGGCCGTGGACAATGTTTCCCTGTCTGTGAAAAAAGGCGAAATCTTTGCCCTGGTGGGTAGCTCGGGCTGCGGCAAGTCGACCTTGCTGCGGATGCTGGCCGGGTTTGAAACCCCGACGAGTGGGCGTATCTATCTCTCCGGTCAGGACATCACTGATCTGACGCCCTATGAGCGTCCGGTCAACATGATGTTCCAGTCCTATGCGCTGTTCCCGCACCTGAACGTTTGGGACAACGTGGCGTTCGGCCTGCGGCGCGATGGCCTGAAAGGCGCCGAACTCGCCGAGCGCGTGGACGCCATGCTCAGCCTTGTGCAGTTGTCCAAATACGGCAAGCGCAAGCCGCATCAACTCTCTGGCGGTCAGCAACAGCGGGTGGCGTTGGCACGAAGTCTGGCCAAGCGGCCCACGCTCTTGCTGCTCGACGAACCGCTGGGCGCGCTCGACAAGAAACTGCGCGAAACCACCCAGCTCGAATTGGTCAACATCATCGAACAGGTCGGCGTGACCTGCGTCCTGGTCACGCATGATCAGGAAGAAGCCATGACCATGGCCTCGCATATTGCCGTTATGGACGAGGGGTACTTCCTGCAAGTGGGTACGCCCGATGAAATCTACGAGACGCCCAACAGCCGGTTTGTCGCCGGTTTCGTGGGCAACGTGAATATTTTCGAAGGCAAGGTCGATGAAGACGAGCCCGATCACATCACCGTGATCTGCCCCGAATGCACGCATTATGTGGGGCATGGCATTACCGGTACATCCGGGATGCGTGTGGCGGTCGCGCTGCGGCCGGAAAAAATCCAGCTTTCGTCGGTGCAACCGAACAAGAACCATAACTGGTGCGCGGGCGAGGTGGTCGAAATCGCCTATCTCGGGCCGCATACGACCTATCACCTCAAACTCAAGACGGGCATGGTGCTCAAGGTTCAGCAGCCCAATCTGACCCGCAAAATGGCGGACGACCTGACCTGGGGGGATCATGTGTTCGCGCATTGGACCCGTGATGCCATGGTTGTGCTGACAGAATAAGGAGGGCCCGATCATGAGAAAGCAATCCATCATGCCTCGTCTGCGACGGCTGTTCACCGTTCGCAATCTGGTGATCGGCATCCCGATGATCTGGCTGTTTGCCCTGGCCGCAGCCCCCTTGTTGCTGGTGCTGAATATCAGCCTGGCGCATATGGAAGTGACTTCGGTGTCCAGCCTGTGGCACTGGGCCGATAATGAGCTGACCCTGAAATTCAATTTCGGCAACTACCTGTATCTGGGTGAGGATTCGCTCTATTTCGACACCTATGTCTCCTCGCTGAAATTCGCGGCGCTGACGACGCTGTACTGTCTGATCGTGGGCTACCCGTTCGCGTACTTCATCTCGCGGGCGCCAGAGCATCTGCGCACGATGCTGCTCATGCTGGTCATGCTGCCCTTCTGGACCTCGTTCCTACTGCGCATCTATGCGTGGAAAGCCCTGCTGGCCGATAACGGCGTTGTGAACAACGGGTTGATGGGTCTGGGTGTGATTGCCTCCCCGATCCACATGATGCACACCTCGTTTTCGCTCACCATCGGCATGGTGTACGCCTATCTGCCGTTCATGGTGCTGCCGCTGTACGCAACGCTCGTGAAACTGGATGGCCGCATGCTCGAAGCGGCGGCCGATCTCGGGGCCAGTCCGTTCAAGACCTTCTGGCTGGTCACGGTGCCGCTGACCAAGCGCGGCATCATTGCGGGCTCGCTACTCGTGTTCATCCCGGCGTTCGGCGAGTACGTGATCCCCGAACTGCTCGGTGGCCCAAGAACACTCATGATTGCCCGCGTCCTGTGGGATGAGTTCTTCAGCAACAACGATTGGCCCATGGCCTCTGCCGTCACCATCGTGATGATCCTGCTCATTCTTGTGCCCATGGCCCTGTTCAATCGTTACAACGATGAAACCAGACTGGGAGAGAAGTCATGAGAAACATGTTTGGCCGATCGCTGTTTGGTCGCAGCTGGCTGATCGCCGTATTCATCTTTCTGTATATCCCGATCGTCACGCTGGTGGTGTACTCGTTCAACGATTCACGGCTGAGCACGGTCTGGACCGGCTTCACCTTCAAATGGTATGTGGATGCATCGCACGACCGTGAGTTGATCGACGGCTTGATCATCTCGCTCAAGCTGGCATTCATGAGCGCCACCCTGTCGGTGATCTTCGGCACGTTCACGGCCTTTGTGCTGGTGCGGTACGGGCGCTTCAAGGGGCGTGGGCTTTTAACCTCTATGGCCAACGCGCCGCTGGTCATGCCGGATGTCATCGTGGGTATTTCGCTGCTGCTCATGCTGGTGGCCCTGCAGAAGTGGTTGGGCTTTCCCGAGCGCGGCATTGGCACGATTCTGTTGGGGCATGCCCTGATCGGTACCTCGTTTGCGACCGTGGTGATCATTTCAAGGCTGCGCGAAATCGATCTTCGGCTCGAAGAAGCCGCAATGGATCTGGGCTGCAAGCCCTTTCAGGTGTTCTGGCTGGTCACCCTGCCCTTGATCGCATCCGCACTGGTTTCGGCCTTCCTGCTCACGTTCACCCTGTCGTTCGATGACGTGGTGATCGCAGCCTTCCTGTCCGGGCCGGGATCGACCACGCTGCCGCTTGTGATCTTCTCGCGGGCACGCTTGGGGCTCGATCCCTCCATCAATGCCGTCGCCACCGTCATCATCGTGGTCGTCAGCATCGGGGTCATTGCCTCCAGCCTGTACCAACTTCGGGCGGAACGTCGACGACAGCGCGAAGTTGCCGATGCGTATGCCCAAGGAAAGAGTTAAGGGAAAGGGTCAAGGGAAAGGGTCAAGGGAAAGGGTCAAGGGAAAGGGTCAAGCGAAAAGGTTAATCGGGCCGAGATTGAATGTTGACTGGATAGGCTGATAGGGCTCGCGCCAAGCGAATCAAATCCCCCCTGCCCCCCTTTTTCAAAGGGGGGGAAGTCAGCCCTTTTGAACGAATGCGCATCCCCCTTTGTAAAAGGGGGAACGAGGGGGATTTAAAGCTGCCACGATCTGATGTCTACTCAAATCAAACCCAACAGTACACTAGGCTTTCCACCAAATCTGGAGAATTTATGTCTATCCAACTCAAATATCCGGCACTCCTCAAACAAGGCGTTGCCTGGTTGGCGGGTACATGGGTCGGTGCTGATTCCGGCGCGACCCTGACGGTGACAAACCCGGCCACGGCGCAACCGATTGCCACAGTGCCCCTGATGGGGCGGATCGAAACGGAGCGTGCGATTGCCGCCGCAGCCACTGCACAAAAAGAATGGCGTGCCTTGACGGCCAAGGATCGCGCCGCACGTTTGAAGGCCTGGTTCGTGCTGATCATGCAACATCAGGAAGATTTGGCGCGGATTCTGACCGCAGAGCAGGGCAAGCCCTTGGCCGAAGCGCGCGGTGAAATCGCGTACGGCGCCAGCTTTATCGAATGGTTCGCCGAAGAAGCCAAGCGGGTGTACGGCGAAGTGATTCCGGCACCGCAGGGCGATCGTCGATTGCTGGTGTTGAAGCAACCGATCGGGGTGACGGCGGCCATCACGCCCTGGAACTTCCCGACCGCGATGATCACCCGCAAGGTCGGCCCGGCGCTGGCGGCCGGTTGCGCCATGATCGTCAAGCCCGCCGAGCAGACCCCGTTGTCCGCTCTGGCACTGGCCGTGCTGGCCGAAGAGGCCGGCATTCCCGGCGGCGTGTTCCAGGTCATTACCGGCGATCCGCGGGAAATCGGTGGCGCCATCTGCGACAGCCCGGTGGTGACCAAGCTGTCCTTCACCGGCTCGACCGAAGTGGGCCGCATCCTGATGCGTCAGAGCGCGGACACCATCAAGAAGCTGTCGCTGGAACTGGGCGGCAACGCGCCGTTCATCGTATTCGACGATGCGGATCTGGATGCGGCCGTGGACGGCGCCATCGCCAGCAAATACCGCAATGCGGGCCAGACCTGCGTCTGCGCCAACCGGCTGTTCGTGCAGGATGGCGTGTTCGATGTATTCGCTCAGAAACTGGCTGCTCGCGTGGCCGAGTTGCAAGTCGGTGATGGCTTCACGGATGGCATCATGCAAGGCCCGTTGATCGACGAAGCGGCGCTGGCCAAGGTGGAAAATCACGTTGGCGATGCGATTGCCAAGGGTGCCCGTCTGGTCTCGGGCGGCAAGCGCCATGCGTTGGGCGGTACATTTTACGAGCCGACCGTGCTGGCGGATGTGAGCCCGGATGCGCTGATGTTCCGCGAAGAAACCTTCGGCCCGGTCGCGCCGTTATTCCGCTTCAAGACCGACGAGGAAGTGGTTGAGCTCGCCAACCGGACCGAATTCGGCCTAGCTTCGTACTTCTACAGCCGGGATATCGGGCGCATCTGGCGCGTGGCGGAAGCGCTCGAATACGGCATGGTCGGCGTCAACACCGGCATCATCTCGAATGAAGTGGCACCCTTTGGCGGGGTCAAACAGTCGGGTCTGGGGCGTGAAGGTTCCCACCACGGCATCGACGAGTATCTGGAAATCAAATACGTCGCCATGGCCGGGCTATAAGCACGCTTGGTGAGAAACAGGGCCGCGCCACAGTTCGGCCAGCACAGCAAAAAAGCACAGCAAAAAACACGGTAAACAGGGGTGATGAAATGAACACGATTGATTGGCATGCCCGGGCGGCGGCGCTCACGATGGACGGTCGCGCCTGGATCAACGGTCAGCGCGTCGATGCCGCCGATGGCAGCACCTTCGAGTGTCTGTCGCCGGTGGACGGCCGCAAACTGGCAGACGTGGCGCGCTGCAAGGTGGCAGATGTCGATCGGGCGGTTGCGGCAGCGCGTGAAGCCTTCGAAGATCGGCGCTGGGCCGGTCTGTCGCCGCGAGCGCGCAAAACGATCCTGATCCGTTTCGCCGATCTGGTTATGGCTAACCGTGAAGAACTGGCATTGCTGGAAACGCTGGATATGGGCAAACCCATCTCGGCCAGCATGAACACCGATGTGCCCGCTACGGCGAATACCCTGCGCTGGTACGGTGAAGCCATCGACAAGGTCTACGACGAGATCGCGCCGACCAACGACCGCACCCTGGCCCTGATTACCCGCGAACCCATGGGCGTGGTTGCGGCCATTGTGCCGTGGAATTATCCCATGCTGATGGCTTCCTGGAAGATTGCACCGGCGCTGGCTGCAGGCAACAGCGTGATCCTCAAGCCCTCGGAAAAATCGCCGTTGACCGCCTTACGCCTGGGTGAACTGGCACTGGAAGCGGGCATCCCGGCTGGCGTGCTCAACGTGCTGCCGGGCTTTGGCCCCGAGGCCGGTTCACCGCTGGCTCTGCATAGGGATATCGACTGCATCGCCTTTACCGGCTCGACCGCGGTGGGCAAGAAAATCCAGGTCATGGCGGGCGAGAGCAATCTCAAGCGCGCCTGGTGCGAATTGGGGGGCAAGTCACCCAATATCGTGTTTGCCGATTGCCCCGATCTGGATCGTGCCGTGGCCGCCGCGGCCGGTTCGATCTTCTACAACCAGGGCGAAAGCTGCAACGCCCCGTCGCGCCTGCTGGTCGAGCGTTCCATCCGCGATGAATTCGTCGAGAAACTCAAGCAGTACTCGCCCAAGCACATGCCGGGCGACCCGCTCGATCCCAACACGACAATGGGTGCGCTGGTCGACCAGATGCAGATGGATAACGTGCTCAAATACATCGAAGCGGGCAAAAGCCAAGGCGCGACCTTGTGCTGCGGTGGCGAGCGCGTCCGCACGGAAACCGGCGGCTTCTATGTGTCGCCGACCATTTTCGACGGCGTGACCAATGAAATGATCATTGCCAGCGAGGAAATCTTCGGCCCCGTGCTGTCGATCATCACCTTCGATTCGCAGGAAGAAGCAATCCGAATCGCCAATGACACCAGCTACGGCCTGGCCGCAGCCGTCTGGACGCGGGATATTTCACGGGCGCATCTTGTGGCCCGTGCCCTGCGCGCCGGGACCGTGCACGTCAACTGCTACGACGAAGACGACATCACCGTGCCGTTCGGTGGCTTCAAGCAATCCGGCAACGGTCGCGACAAGTCGCTGCACGCACTCGAAAAATACACCGAACTCAAAACCACGTGGATCAGCCTCGCCTGATACGGCGAGCAAGGAACAGCGACATGACCGCCCATGCAATGACAAACAACGCCACAACAACCGCGCCATCCGATCAATCCAGGAATGCCGATCTGCAAGCACGCCGGCTGGCCGCCACCCCGCGTGGCGTCGGCGTGATGGCCGGTTTCTACATCGACCGCGCGCAGAACGCCGAAGTGTGGGACGTGGAAGGCAATCGTTATATCGATTTCGCCGGCGGTATCGCCGTGCTCAATACCGGCCATCGTCATCCGGCGCTGGTTGCGGCCATCGAGGAGCAACTCAAGCGCTTCACGCACACCTGCTATCAGGTGTTGCCCTATGAAAGCTACGTGAGTCTGGCCGAACGCATCAACGCGCTGGTGCCCGGCGATTTCGCCAAAAAGACGGCCTTCTTCTCCAGCGGCGCGGAAGCGGTGGAAAACGCCGTCAAGATCGCCCGTTCCAGCACCGTCCGACCGGGCATTATCGCGTTCTCGGGTGGCTTTCATGGCCGCACGATGATGGGCTGCGCCCTGACCGGCAAGGTGGTGCCCTACAAGGTCGGTTTCGGGCCGTTTCCTGCCGAGGTCTACCACCTGCCGTTCCCTATGGAAGTGCATGGCGTCACTGTCGAGGACTCGCTGCACGCGCTGCAAACCCTGTTCAAGGCCGCTATCGAACCGAGCCGAGTGGCAGCCATCATCATCGAGCCGGTTCAGGGCGAGGGCGGTTTTTATATTGCGCCACCAGCGCTGTTGCGGGGTTTGCGCGAGGTCTGCGACGAGCACGGCATCCTGCTGATTTTCGACGAAGTGCAGACCGGCTTCGGCCGTACCGGCAAGTTGTTCGCCACCGAGCATTACGACGTCCTGCCGGACATCGTGACCCTGGCCAAGAGCATGGCGGGCGGCATGACCCTGTCTGCGGTGTGCGGCAAGGCCGAGGTGATGGATGCACCGGCACCGGGCGGTCTTGGTGGCACCTACGCCGGTAATCCGCTGGCGATTGCCGCTGCGCACGCCGTGATCGACGTTATGGAACAGGAAAAACTGGTCGAACGTTCCAATCTGTTGGGTGAAAAACTGATGGCGCGTCTGAAGGCCGCGCAAACCATCGTGCCTGCTTTGAAGGAAGTCCGCGGACTGGGTTCGATGGTTGCGGCCGAGTTTTTCGACCCGGCTACCGGCGCGCCTTCGGCCGATGCCGTCAAACGCGTCCAGCAGGCGGCGTTGGAAGAAGGCCTGATCCTGCTCACCTGCGGCGTTTATGCCAATGTGATCCGCTTCCTCTACCCGCTGACCACCGAAGATGCGGTATTCGATGAGGCACTGGATATTCTCGACCGGGCACTGGCCAAGGCCTGATCATGAGTACCTCAGAATGGGACAAGGCGGACATTGCCGCGGCCAAACAGCACATGGCGGCGGCCGGCGTGCATACGGTCATCGCGCAGTTTGTGGACATCCACGGCGCGGTGAAGGCTACCTACATCCCGCTCGCCCATCTCGACGACATCGTCTCTCCGGGGGCGGGATTCGGCTCGCCTTCCATTAACGGGACAGGACTACCGCGACACGGTCCTCGGGCAGAGTTTTATGGTCAGGGCGATCTGGCCACGTTGCAGGCAATGCCCTGGATGCCGGGCTATGCCCGCATCGCCTGCGACGGGGTGGTGCTCGACGAACCGTACAGTCGTTGTTCTCGCCATCTGCTCAAACGGCAGATGGCGCGTTTGGCTGAACGGGGCTGGACGCTCAATGTCGGCATCGAACCCGAGTTCTGCCTGTTCCATCAGGATGCGGCGGGCCGACCGATTCCGGCCGATGCGGCGGATGCGCTGGACAAGCCGTCCTACGATTTCAAGGCGATGGCGCGTGTCAGCGATGTGCTGCGCCGACTGGAGCAAGGGCTGGACGCCTGCGGTTTCGATGTGTTCCAGATCGATCACGAGGATGCCAGCGGGCAGTACGAACTCAACTACCATTACAGCGACGCGCTGACGGCAGCCGACCGTTTCGTTCTGTTCAAGATGGCGGCACATCACATCGCCGAGGATGCGGGCTTAATCTTTACGATGATGCCCAAGCCCTTTGCCGACCGTCCCGGCAACGGGCTGCATATGCACTTGTCACTGCAGGACAACGAGGGTCGGGCGGTCATAGCCGACGCGTCGGATTCGCATGGTCTTTCCGACATCGGCCGCCAGTGCGTGGCGGGTTTGCTGGCGCACTGCCCGGCGTTGACCGCCTTCCACGCCCCCACCGTGAACTCGTACAAACGATTGGTGGTGGGGCGTTCGCTGTCCGGCACGAGTTGGGCACCGGCACACATTGCCTGGGGCGACAACAATCGCACCACCGTGGTGCGAACGACTGGCGGGCGGCTTGAATTCCGCCTGACCGATGGCAGTTGCAACCTCTATCTGGCGCTGGCTTCGGCCATTGCCGCCATGCTTGATGGGGTGGCGCGAAACATGATGCCGCCTGCGCCGGTTGATGAAGACATGTACGAATGGCCCCAGTCCCGTTTTGCCGAGCGCGGGGTGGCGACCCTGCCGCAAACCCTCGGACAGGCGCTGGATGCGCTGGCCGCGGACACGACGCTGGGTTCGGCCGTCGGCGATGACCTCGTGGCCGGGTTTATTGAAACCATGCGCAGTGAGTGGATCGAGTACTGCCGCTCAGTCAGCGACTGGGAATACCGGCGTTATCTGACCTGGCCCTAATGGATAAGAAAGAGTCTGTGCTCTCGATTTATCTATCCGTCCACTATCTGTTAGTCCAACATCTTCTAGTCTTGGGCACTCGGTAGCGGCGCACTGGGCAGATCCTTCGGCCCCGGCCACAATAGCGCCGCAAACACGGCAATCGTTGCGCCGATGAAGGATTCACTGAATCGCAATGCCGCATTGCCGATCGGATTCAGGGAAGGGTCGATGCTGGTGATGACCATGATCACGACCACCGTGATTGCCGCCAGACGGGCGTGATCGGGAATCCGAGCGACATGGCACAGGAGCACCGTCACGAAGATGGATGCGGCCATGCCGAACGGGCTGAACGGCAGGAAGGAAAGATAAATGGCGCTGATGATCGCGCCGATAAGTGAGCCGAATATCCGCAGCGACGCCGACGACCAGGTATCGCGCCGCGTTGCCTGCAATACCACGATGCCCGAAACCGCAGACCAGAGTGCGCCCATGCTTGCCGAGGGCGCATGAAATAGTTCGGTAAAATAAAAACCAGCCAGATAGGACGCGACAGACACCAGGGTGGTTTGAGCCGCAATCCGGCCTGAGGCTAAAGCAGTCATGAGCAGATACCTCAGTGCTGAGCGGAAAAGGGTTGGTCTGATCCCGCACGATGTGGGCAACGGCTCAGCACGTCCCATCATATCGCCGCGGGCTCGTTTCAATAAGCGGGAATGCCAAAAAAGCGCCGCCCACCCGAGATAGTGCTCGGGATGGACGGCATGCATTCCCGCTTACTTCATCGTCGGTAGGACAAATTCAGCGGCAAGCTGAGTTCCTGAGGGCCAGCGCGTCGTTGTGGTCTTGATGCGGGTGTAGAAACGCACGCCTTCAGGGCCATAGATGTGGTGATCGCCGAACAGCGAGCGTTTCCAGCCGCCGAAGCTGTGGAAGGCAATCGGCACTGGGATCGGCACGTTCACCCCTACCATGCCCGCCTGCACGCGGCGGGAAAACGCACGCGCCACACCGCCGTCGCGGGTGAAGATGGCCGTGCCGTTGCCGTACTCGTGGTCGTTGACCAGTTTCAGTGCGGTTTCGAAATCGCTGACGTGCATGACGGACAGCACGGGGCCGAAAATTTCTTCCTTGTAGATGGTCATGTCTGACGTGACATGATCGAACAGGCAAGGGCCGATGAAGAACCCGTTGTCAAAGCCAGGGAGTTTGAAGCCACGGCCATCCACCACGAGTTTGGCTCCTTCCGCCACACCGGAGTCCACATAGGATTTGACCTTCGCATAATGCTGCGGCGTAACGAGCGGGCCCATGTCGGCGTTTTCATCCAGCCCCTGACCGACGCGAATGCTGCGCGCCTTCTCGGCGAGTTTGTCCACCAGCGCTTCGCCGACACCACCCACGGCAACCGCCACGGTGATGGCCATGCAGCGTTCGCCCGCCGAACCGAAGCCCGCACCGATCAGCGCGTCGGCAACCTGATCGAGATCCGCATCGGGCATGACCACGAGGTGGTTCTTCGCACCGCCCAAGGCCTGCACCCGTTTCCCGTTCGCCGTGCCGGTGGTGTAGATATATTCCGCGATGGGCGTTGAGCCGACAAAGCTGATTGCCTGCACGCGTTTGTCGGTCAGCAAGGTATCCACGGCCAGTTTGTCGCCCTGAACCACGTTGAACACACCGCCCGGCAGCCCCGCCTGGGTGAGCAGGTCGGCCAGCATCAGGCTGGCGCCGGGGTCGCGCTCCGACGGCTTGAGGACGAAGGTGTTGCCGGTCGCCAGCGCCATCGGGATCATCCACAGTGGCACCATGACCGGAAAGTTGAACGGCGTGATGCCCGCCACGACGCCGAGTGGCTGGCGCAGGCTGTGGGTATCGATGCCGGTACCCACCTGATCGCTGAACTCGCCTTTGAGCAGGTGGGGCATGCCGCAGGCGAACTCGACCACTTCAAGACCTCGGGTAATTTCACCGTGCGCATCGCTGAGGGTCTTGCCGTGTTCCAGCGTGATCGCGCGCGCCAATGCCCCGCTGTTTTTCTCAAGCAATTCCCGGAACGTGAACATGATCCGTGCACGCTTGAGTGGCGAGGTTGCAGACCACGCCGGGAAGGCTTCGGCCGCCGCCGAGATGGCGTGCTGAACTTCCGATTCCGTGGCGAAACGAACCTGTGCCTGAACCGCGCCGGTAGCGGGGTTGAACACATCGCCTTTTTGCTCGCCGTTGCCCGCGATGTGTTGACCATCAATGTAGTGGCCGATCATCGGCAGGGTGTGTTCCGGCGAGGTCATGCGGTGTGCTCCAAAATGAGGTGTTGTTGTTGAATTTCTTGTTGATGCGCGGCCCATTGCTGCTCGTTCTTGAGGTAGCGGGTCGGGTCCAGTCCGGCTTCACCCTCGGCGGCCAGCGTGGTGAGCGCTTCGCCGATGGTGCTGAAAATACGGGTGATTTCGTCTTTCTCGATGGTGAGGGGTGGCGAAATGGCGAGGATGTCGCCGGTATAGCGCACCAGCACGCCCATCTCGTAGCACTTGAGATAGGCTGCGAACGCAGCCGCGCCGGGTTTGCCCGGAATTGGTTCCAGTTCAATGCCCGCCACAAGCCCGATGTTGCGGATGTCCTTGACGAACGGCAGGCCTTTTAGGCTATGTGCTGCTTCTTCGAAGTGTGCGCTCAGGCCCGCGGCCCGGTCTTCGAGTTTTTCGCTGGCGAAGATATCCAGTGTGGCAAGCGCCGCGGCGCAGGCGACCGGGTGTGCGCTGTAGGTGTAGCCATGTGGCAGCTCGATGCCACCGGCCGGGCTGTTGGCCATGAAGGCATCGTAAATGTCGCGTTTGACGGCGACGGCACCCATCGGCACCGCGCCGTTGGTCAATGCTTTGGCGCAGGTGAGGATGTCCGGCACCACGCCGAAATAATCCGCGGCGAACTTGGTGCCGAGGCGGCCGAAACCGGTGATGACCTCGTCAAAAATCAGCAGGATGCCGTGCTTGTCGCAAATCTCGCGCAGGCGCTTGAGGTAGCCAACCGGCGGAAGTAGCACACCCGCTGAGCCTTGCATCGGTTCCACGATCAGCGCGGCGATGGTGGCCGGATCGTGCAGGGTTGTGATGCGTTGTTCGAATTCATCGGCCAGTGCGATGCCACCATCTTGCGGCAGGCCGCGCGTAAAGGCATTGCGGCCGATATCCAGCGTATGACGGATGTGATCGATCCCGGCCAAGCTGTTGCCGAACGCCTTACGGTTGCCCGCGATACCGCCCACGGCGATGCCGCCGAAATTGACGCCGTGGTAACCGCGCTCGCGACCGATCAGCTTGTTGCGCAAGGGGTTGCCGGTCACGCGGTGGTACGCCAGTGCGATTTTCAGCGCCGTGTCGGCAGACTCCGAACCGGAGCCGGTGAAGAAAATACGATCCAGACCGGGCGGCATATATTGGGCCAGACGCTCGGCGGCCTCAAAAGCCAACGGGTGGCTGTTCTGGAATGCGGGTGCGTAGTCCAGCGTGCGTAATTGGTTTGCCACGCTGCTGGCGATTTCCTCGCGGCCATGCCCGGCGGCGACGCACCACAGCCCGGCCGTGCCGTCGAGCAGTCTGCGGTCGTCAATGGTGGTGTAGTAGTTGCCTTTTGCTGCATTGAACAGGCGCGGCATGCTTTTGAACTGCCGGTTTGCGGTGAACGGCAGCCAGTAATGATCGAGGTTGGGCAGGTCGGACACGGTTGATTCCTCGGTTGAAGATGAGGCGAGTGTCGGGGTGTTCATTATCTGCCGTCAAGACTGTATTTTTATCTATTTAACTGGCTGATTTTATTGCTCTGTTATGGTGTATTGTTATTGGATTATTAACACGCATAACAGCCTCATGGCACGGCGGGGAAATGTATGGAACAAGACGTCGGTTTTCGGCTTCGATTGGTGCGGTTGCGGCATCAATTGTCGCAGCGCGCATTGGCCAAAAGAACGGGGGTGGCGCACGCCACCATTTCACTGATCGAGTCGGGGCGGACCAGCCCGTCGGTGAGCGCACTCAAGCGAATTCTGGCGGGGATTCCGATGACGTTGGGCGAATTCTTCTCCGACGAGTTGCCACCTGCCGAGAGCGAAATTTTCTACCGCGCTGGAGAACTGACCGAGATCAGTGGCGGGGAAGGCATTTCCTATCGCCAGATCGGTTCGGCCCGGGCGGGTCATGCGCTGCAAATTTTGTTCGAACACTACGACGTGGGCGCGGATACCGGCTTGAACATGCTTTATCACGAAGGCGAGGAAGGCGGAGTCATTCTCTCCGGTCAGCTGGAGGTGACGGTGGGCGAGGCGACGCGCGTGCTCAAACCGGGTGATGCCTATTACTTCAACAGTCGGCAGCCGCACCGCTTTCGCAATGTCGGCAAAGAGCCCTGCACGCTCGTCAGTTCGTGCAGCCCGCCTTCGTTCTGAGGGTTCAGGTGGGCCTTCAACCCCAACGCACACGCGCGCTTCATCTTATGTCTTATATAAGACAACATAGACTTGCCCGAACAGGGTGATGTATTATTTTTCGCCATGATAATGAAGCAGCAGACCCCCAGTTTCTTGCCCTTGTATGAGCAGATCAAGCGGCTGATTACCCGGAGCCTTTCTGAAGGAGAGTGGACGCCCGGCGCCATGATTCCCAGCGAAATGGCGCTGGCGCGGCGCTATGAGGTCAGTCAGGGCACGGTGCGCAAGGCAATCAATGAACTGGTGGCCGAGAACATGCTGGTTCGACGTCAGGGCAGAGGCACCTTTGTGGCGACCCATGCCGATGACGGCACGACCTACCGCTTTCTGCATTTACGCAATCTGGCGGGCGAGCAGGCTTATCCGCAAAGCAGTTTTATCGGTTTTGGTCGAGGCAAGGCCGATGCGGCGGTGGCCAAGCGATTGGGCATTCGCAGCGGCAGCGCGTTGGTGCAGATTCAGCGGGTGCTGACTTTGTCGGGCAAGGCGGTGGTGTATGACGACATCCGCCTGCCCGCTGCCCTGCTGAAAGGCATTTCCAGTGCCATGGTCGAAGAGCACGTGAATGCGCATAAGGGCACGCTGTATTCGCTGTATGAAACGCAGTACCAGATTCGCATCATTTCGGCGGAAGAGCGCATTCGCGCCGCGCTCGCCGATGAGCGTGTGGCCGATCTGCTGGGCGTGGCCGTGGGTGCGCCTTTGCTGTGCATCGAGCGGGTGGCGTTCACCTACAAGAACCAGCCGGTGGAATGGCGCATGAGTTATGTGAATACCGAACACCACTATTATTTCGACGAACTGAATTAGGCCCGCTATGCACAACCCGACGCCTCGTGCCGCTCATTTTCCAGATCGCCAGAAGACGGCCTCCTCCGGGATGGTTGTCTTGGGGTTGATTATGCGGACGGGAGAATAATCGTGGCAGACAGTCGACCGGTTTCCCTCAATCTGCTCAAGATCAGGCTGCCTCTGCCGGGCATCGTATCGATCCTGCACCGCATCAGCGGCGCGTTTTTGTTCCTGCTGCTGCCGGTTCTGCTGTATGTCCTGAATCTGTCGTTGGGTTCGGCCGAAGGGTTCGCAGAAGTGCAGTCCTGGTTCCATTCGCCCGTGGCGAAGCTCGCATTGCTGGTCGTCGTCTGGGCCTATCTGCATCATTTCTGTATGGGGCTGCGGTATCTGGCGCTGGACCTGGATATCGGTGTCCATCTGGCACAGGCGCGGCTCACCGCGAAGCTTGTGCTCGTCGTCAGCTTGGCGCTCACGCTGCTGATCGGGGTGTTGATATGGTGAGTCGAGTACCCAGCGGCGCGCGCTACGGCATCAAGGATTGGTTGGCGCAGCGGCTGACGGCCGTCGTCATGGTTCTGTACACCCTGTTCATGACCGGGTACCTGTTGTGGCATCCCGTATCAAATTTCGCCGACTGGCAAATGCTGTTCCATAGTTTGCCCGTTCGCCTGTTCAGCCTGATTTTTCTACTGAGCTTGTTTGTTCACGCCTGGTTGGGCATGCGGGATATTTTCATGGATTACGTTCACCCCACGTTGATCCGGCTTGGCCTGCACACACTCGTGATTCTGGCGCTTGTGGCCTATACCGCGTGGGCCGTGCAGATTTTATGGAGCCACTCATGAGCTCCGGTATGACTATGGATAAAAGAACATTCGATGCGGTAATCATCGGCGGAGGCGGCGCGGGCCTGCGCGCGGCGTTGCAGCTTGCCGAATCGGGTATCAAGGTGGCTGTGGTCTCCAAGGTGTATCCCACCCGCTCGCACACGGTTTCAGCCCAGGGCGGCATCGCTGCCAGTCTCGGCAATGTGAGTGCGGATAACTGGCACTGGCATATGTACGACACGGTCAAGGGCTCGGATTATCTGGGCGATCAGGACGCCATCGAATTCATGTGCCGCAACGCCAACGAGGCGGTGATCGAACTGGAGCATTACGGCATGCCGTTCGACCGTCTGGATAACGGCAAGATCTACCAGCGCCCGTTCGGCGGCATGACTCAGGAATATGGCGGCCCGCCAGCGGTGCGAACCTGCTCGGTGGCCGATCGCACTGGGCACGCCATGCTCCATACGTTGTATCAGCGCAATATCGCCGCCCGTACCCATTTTTTTGAAGAATACTTCGCGATTGATCTCGTTATGGATGAACAGGGCCATGCCTTGGGTGTGGTGGCGTTGGGCATCGAATCTGGCGAACCGGTATTGATCGAGGCGCGCGCCACCCTGCTCGCGACCGGCGGTGCGGGACGGATTTTCTCGGCCACCACCAATGCCCTGATTAATACGGGTGATGGCCTCGGGATGGCACTGCGCGCCGGCATTCCGCTCGAAGACATGGAGTTCTGGCAATTTCACCCCACCGGGATTCATGGTGCGGGCGTGCTGGTGACCGAAGGGGTGCGCGGCGAAGGTGGTTATCTGGTGAACAAGCACGGCGAGCGCTTTATGGAGCGCTACGCGCCCAATGCCAAGGACCTTGCCAGCCGGGATGTCGTCTCCCGCGCCATGGCGGTGGAGATTTTTGAAGGACGAGGCTGCGGCGAACAGGGCGACCACGTGCTGCTCAAGCTCGATCACCTCGGCCCGGAAGTCATTCATCAGCGCCTACCTGGAATCAGCGAACTGGCAAAAAAATTCGCCCATGTCGATCCGGCCAAGGATCCAATTCCCGTCGTGCCCACCGTGCATTACATGATGGGCGGTATTCCGACCGACTTGCATGGCCGCGTGGTAAAGCCATCGGCTGACGGCACGCAGACTGCGGTTCCCGGCCTCTACGCCATTGGCGAATGCGCCTGCGTATCGGTGCATGGTGCCAACCGTCTGGGCAGTAACTCCCTGCTCGATCTGATCGTCTTTGGGCGCGCTGCCGGTAACGACGTGATTGCTTATTGCCGTGAAAACCCGTCGGCGCGTGCTGTTCCATCGGCTTCCTTGGAACGCATCTCGGCGCGCATGGCGCGTTGGGAAAGAAAGGGCGAGGGCATCACCGTGGCGCAATTGCGTGACGAAATGCGCAAGACGATGCTAGCGCATTGCGGTGTATTCCGCACGGAAGCCGTCTTGCAGGAAGGTGTCCGAAAAATGCAGGAAATAGCGGCGAAATTACCCGATGTGGTGCTGCGCGATCACAGCAAGTTATTCAACACGGGCCGCATCGAGGCGCTGGAGCTTGAGAACCTGGTGGCGGTGGCACTGGCGACGATGATTTCTGCGGCCGCGCGTAAGGAGAGCCGTGGCGCACATGCCCGCGATGATTTCCCCGAACGCAACGATGCCGAATGGATGAAGCACTCGCTCTATTTCGCCGAGGGCCACCGGCTCGACTACAAGCCGGTACGCCAGCAGCCACTGACCGTGGATGCCTTTCAACCCAAGCCACGTGTTTATTAGCAGGATTCCGCCATGCGCTTTTCCATCTACCGCTATAACCCCGACACCGACGCCAAGCCCTACATGCAGGACTACGAGCTGGATATCGAGCCGGAGGGCAAGATGCTGCTCGACGCCATCCTGATGATCAAGGAACAGGATGAGACGCTGAGCGTGCGCTGTTCCTGTCGCGAGGGCGTGTGTGGTTCGGATGGCATGAACATCAACGGCAGGAATGGTCTGGCCTGCGTAACGCCCTTAAGCGAATTGAAGCAGCCGATCATGCTGCGTCCGCTGTCCGGTTTGCCGGTCATCCGCGATCTGGTTGTGGATATGAGCCAGTTCCTCGACCACTACCGATCCGTCAAACCCTACCTCATCAATAAGGACGAGCCGGGTCAGGATACCGAACGCCTGCAATCGCCCGAAGATCGGGCCAAGCTCGATGGCCTGTACGAGTGCATTTTGTGCGCCTGCTGCACCACCGCCTGCCCCTCGTTCTGGTGGAACCCGGACAAGTTCGTCGGCCCAGCCGGGCTGCTGCAAGCGTATCGGTTCATCGCCGATAGTCGCGATCAGGCACTCACCGAACGCCTGGACGATCTGGAAGACCCGTACCGGCTGTTTCGTTGTCACAGCATCATGAACTGCGTGGATGTTTGCCCGAAAGAACTCAACCCCACACAGGCGATCGGCAAGATCAAATCATTGCTGGTAAAGCGGACGGTATGACCGCCGTGATTGCAGAGGAGGACATCAATCGCATCCGTTGGCACTGCCGTCGCGGCATGCTCGAACTCGATATGGTGCTGGCCCGTTTTCTGGAAGAACACATCGATCGTCTTACCGCGCCACAATGGCAGGAATTCGAGCGGCTCGTCGGTCTGGAAGATCAGGCGCTATGGCAGCGTATTACCGCCACTTCTGCCATGGATTCCGATGTCGAGCGTCTGTTACGCGGCTGTATTGTCTGTTGAGATAGGAACAGGATAATGCACGCACCCGCGCCATTCTGCGCTTCGACTTCCCATGAGTCGCCTGCCGTGACCGGAGGCCGCTCATGTCGAGCGATCAACTGACCCGGTGCATGCAGGCCGAGGCGCAAGCGCGAGGTTTCACGCTGGATGCCGCCCAATTGACCGCCTGTTCCGTTCTGCATACCGTGTATGAACAGTGCGTAAAGCGATCATCAACTTTTCCTCCCGTACCGTTGTTGCGCCGATTGCTGCGAAGCGCCCCCGCTCTCACGCCCGTCAAAGGGGTTTATCTGCATGGCGGTGTCGGGCGCGGCAAGAGTTTTGTGATGAACGCCTTCTTTTCCTGTATGCCGCTGGAACAGAAGCAACGCATACACTTCCATCGCTTTATGGCGGATGTCCACGCACGGCTTACTGAACTAAAAGGGTGCGAGAACCCTTTGATGCGGATTGCTCGGGACATCGCCCGCGGTGTCCGGTTGCTCTGTCTGGACGAATTCCATATTGCCGACATCACCGATGCCATGCTGATTCGCGGGCTCATGCAAGGTCTGTTCGATCACGGTGTCGCAGTGGTTATCACATCCAATACGCCACCGGATGATCTCTACCGCAACGGCCTGCAACGCGAACAATTCCTGCCCACCATCGCGCTGCTCAAGGAAAACATGGCGATGGTGCCATTCGATAGCGATGTGGATTACCGTCTCGCCTTCGACCCGCAATCCGCCGATATCTCGGCCCTACCCGAAGCGTTCACGGCGATGGCAGAAGATGGTGTTGATCAGCAGATATCGCTTGAAATAGCAGGGCGTGCCATTACCGCAAGATGTCTGGCCGATGGCGCAGCCTGGTTCGATTTCCACGAATTGTGTACCGGCGCGCGCGGCAAGGCCGATTACATCGAATTGGCCAATCGTTTTCACACGATCTGTCTTTCCGGCGTGCCTCGGTTCGATCAACACTCGCCCGCGCAGGCACGCAGGTTCATGTGGTTAATTGATGAGTTTTACGATCGCGGCATTAAATTGATTTTCCCCGAGGGGATCCCCGCCGTTCATTTTGACCATGCAGGCATACTTGATGGCGCGTTCGCGCGCGTTCTGAGCCGACTGGTAGAAATGCAATCCCCCCACTTCTCCAACAGGGCCGAAGACTGACCGGGAGCAATGTTATTTGACCCTATCCATGCCGATGCGATGCCTATTCGTGCAGAGGCTCCGTAAGCGCCCCAAGGATCAAGGCTTGATCACGGGCTTGTGTTTTAGAGTGACCACAACCGACACAGTGAATTGGCGCTTTGATTCCAGTGCCCGCAGATTTTTGATCGCCGTTCGGGTGTTCGTTTCGACGGTACTCGATTAGATCGCATATATGAAAACATCGTGACAGTCTTGGCGTGGTTTGTCGTTTAAAGGCCACAACGGTTGCACTATCTTCGGGCCTTCGCGACAAGGGTGGCGCACAAATTTGGTGCGTCAGTATGGGCTCATAATTTGTTCAGGATTGATTTTTATTTAAAAAACAGATGGATATGTAGTTGGCATGGTTCCTGTTAAAGCTAGCTGGCAACTCGCACAATCTCAATTTTATGAGGAATGGATCCATGAATAAATTCAAAATGACCCTGATCGCTTCATCTGTAGTCGCTTCATTGTCTGCTTTCTCCGTGCCCACTTATGCCGCCGACGCGCCAGCAGTAAGCGTATCGGGTAGCGCTGCCATTGTGAGCGATTACCGCTATCGTGGCATGTCGCAAACCTACAAAAAACCAGCAGTACAGGTCGGAGTCGACTTGGGATTGCCGGCTGGCTTCTACGCGGGTTTCTGGGGTTCGAGTATTTCTAACGATGCTTTGTTCAACACGAGTCTGGTTGGTTTAGAGTCTGATTTTTTCGGCGGGTACACTTATACAGTCAACGATGATTTGTCATTCGACGCGGGCGTTCTCTATGTTTATTACCCGACCACCACGGGTAATTCCGGCATCAATACAACCGAGTTGCACATTGCGGCATCCTATAAATGGTTGACGGCTCAATACAACATCAACACGTCCAAATACTACGGCATGTACGACAGTAAGGGCACTTCCTACATCCAACTGGATGCTCATTACCCTCTGACCGACAAATTGACTTTGGATGCCCATGTGGGGCACCAAATGTTTAAGGGTTCGCAACTGGACGGTACAAGCAACAGCGATAACAACTATACCGATTGGTCATTGGGCGCCACCTACTCCTTGCCACAAGACTGGGCGGTGAGCCTTGCCTATGTCGACTCGAATGTAAAAGAATCATTTGATACAGCGACAGCGAGCGATGGCTCAACGAAATTTCTTGGTGGTCCAACCGCCGTCCTTAGCGTCACCAAGAGCTTCTAATACCGCGCCAAATATCTGAGAGGTTTGTATGAAACTGGTTACAGCAATCATTAAACCGTTCAAGCTCGATGATGTGCGTGAAGCACTGTCTACCATCGGCGTGAAAGGGATCACGATGACTGAAGTCAAAGGCTTCGGTCGTCAAAAGGGGCATACCGAGCTGTATCGCGGCGCGGAATATGTGGTCGACTTTTTACCTAAGGTGAAACTGGAAATGGTCGTGGACGATGTAACGGTCGAGCCCGTGATCGATGCCATTACCAAGGCGGCGAGCACCGGCAAGATTGGTGACGGCAAGATTTTTGTCTCCACCATTGAAGAGGCTATCCGTATTCGCACCGGTGAAACCGGCCCAGAAGCGCTTTAAGGAGCAGGTAACATGAGTAATTTTAAAATCAAGCCTGGTTTCGGGCTGGGCATGCTGGCGATTATCGGCCTGCTGATGTCAACTGGTGCCTCGGCAGAAGATGCCAAACCCGTTCTGGATGCGGGTAATACGGCATGGATGCTGACATCCACGGCACTGGTTCTGTTGATGACCATCCCTGGCGTTGCCCTGTTCTACGGCGGTATGGTTCGTCGCAAGAATCTGCTGTCCGTAGCTGCTGCGACGTTTGCAACGACAGCTTTGATCAGCGTGATCTGGGCAGTGGTGGGTTACTCGCTGGCCTTCAAGGGCAGCGGCGCCTACGTGGGTGACTTAAGCGCCCTCTTCCTCAAAGGCATGGGCTACGACAGCTTGAGCGGCACCATTCCGGAAAGTGTCTTCATGACCTTCCAGATGACCTTCGCCATCATCACGCCTGCATTGATTATCGGTGCGATCGTCGAGCGTATGAAGTTCTCTGCTCTGCTGATTTTCCTGGGTCTATGGTCCATCCTCGTTTACTCGCCTATTGCGCACATGGTGTGGGGCGGTGGCTGGCTCGCGGGCGACGGTATCCAGGATTTTGCCGGCGGCACCGTGGTACACATCAATGCGGGTGTAGCTGGTCTGGTCGCTGCGCTGGTGCTCGGCAAGCGTAAAGGCTACGGCACAGAAGCCATGCCACCGGTCAACCTCGTGTACACCATGGCTGGTGCTGCCCTGCTGTGGGTTGGTTGGTTCGGTTTCAACGCCGGTTCTGAACTGGCTGCCGACGGCAAAGCGGGTATGGCCATGGCCGTTACCCAAATCGCCACGGCTGTCGCTGCAATGGCCTGGATGGTGACCGAGTGGATCCTGCGCGGCAAACCAACCCTGCTGGGTATGGCTTCTGGTGCGGTTGCGGGCTTGGTCGCCATCACGCCTGCCTCTGGTTTCGTCGGCCCGATGGGCGCCTTCGTGATCGGTATTGCCGCCGGTATCATCCCGTTCCTCGCTGCGGTATATCTCAAGCGCATGCTGGGCTATGACGACTCACTGGATGCCTTTGGTGTCCACGCTGTCGGCGGTGTCGTCGGTGCCTTGCTGACCGGTATCTTCTCTGCGGCCGCCTTCGGCGGCGCTGGCCTGAACGATGCAGCCCATGGCAGCATTTTCGCTCAGTTCATGATCCAGCTCAAAGGTGTTGGTTTCACCATCATCTACGATGCGGTGGTTACCTTCATCATCCTGATGGTCCTGAAAGTAACGATCGGCCTGCGCGTCACTGAAGAACAAGAAGCCGAAGGTCTGGATATCAACCAGCATGGTGAGCGGGTTTAATTCGCCTTGAATTAATACCGATCCCTTCGGATAGATGAAAAACACCCGCGAAAGCGGGTGTTTTTGTTTGTGCGCCGTCGTGTAATCAGCGCACCAGATCAGCCTCGATTGTCTGGCGAAGTTCAGCGCCGGCCATTTGCTCGATCAGCATAAGGGCAAAGTCCATGGCCGCGCCCGGGCTTCGACCGGTAATCAGCTTGCCATCGACTTCCACCGGGTTGTCGGTGACGGTTGCGCCTTGCTGTTCTGTTGCTGTTAATGCTCCCGGGTAATGCGTGATCCGTTTGTCCTTGATCAGGCCAGCCTTCGCCAACACTTTGGGTGCGGCGCACAACGCGGCAACCCAACGGCCTGCCGCGGCTTGAGCCTTGAGCAGTTGGATCACTCTTGGGTCGGCGGCCAGATTGTCTGTGCCGGGTTGTCCACCCGGCATTACGACGAGATCGAACACACTCTGTTTCTCGAGTAAGGCGAGGTTGCCATCGGTGACGATCCGGGTCCCGCGAGTACCAGTTACTTCATCTTCACGCAGGCTGATGATGGCAACCTGAAATTTTGCACGGCGCAGCAGATCGATTACGGTCACGGCCTCAAGATCTTCGAAACCCGGCGCCAACAGGATCATAGCCTTAATAGACATCTCTTTACTCCATTTGGATTGGACGGATGAGCCCCTGCAACGAGGCAAAAAATTCGGCCCGCCTAAATTACATTTTGGCGGGCCGAAAATAAATAGCCAGAAACATTATGTGTCAGACAATGACCATTCGGTTTGAATGTTCGACATCCGGACTTACTTTGTGGATTCCCGATCTCGATGCGCCACGATGGACATGCCCTTGAGCAGATTGAGCGCCTCGTAGAGCTGATAATCGGTTTCTACCAATGGTTTACCGTCGGTGTTGATTATCTGCTTGATCGGCTGGGCAGCCGGTTTTTGATCTGGTTTGGTGGGGTTGCTGATGTGACCGGCCAGATCGGCTTCCTTGATGGAGAAAACCTTGTCGATATCGGACACCTTGAGCTGATGCACTTCGACATCCGGCTTGATGCCCTCACCCTGAATCGAGCGGCCCGACGGCGTGAAGTAGCGGGCCGTGGTCAGGCGCAGCGCGCCACCATTGGTCAATGGCATGATGGACTGAACCGAGCCCTTGCCGAAGGTGCGTTCACCGGCAATCAATGCCCGGCTGTCATCTTGCAGCGCACCGGCAACGATTTCCGACGCCGACGCCGAGCCGCCGTTCACCAGCACCACGATGGGCGCGCCGTTTAGCATGTCGCCCTCATGCGCCTTGAAACTCATCTGGGCATCTTCGACGCGCCCCTTGGTATATACGATCAAACCCTTGTTGACGAAGGTGTCCACCACGCCGACGGCAGCCTGTAGTACGCCGCCGGGGTTGTTGCGCAGATCCAGCACCAGACCCTTGAGTGGTTTGTTGTCGTTGTCCTTGATCAGTTGATTGAGCGCATCATGCAGTTGCTCGGTCGTGTCGGACTGGAATTGGGCGATGCGCACGTAACCGAAGTTCGGATCGAGCATACGGGCCTTGACTGACTTGACATTGATAATGGCGCGTTCGAGTGTGACGTCAAACGGCTTTTCGACGCCATCGCGAACCAGCGTGAGCGTGATTTTCGTTCCCGGATCACCGCGCATCTGTTTCACTGCTTTCTCTAGGTCAAGACCCTGGGTGAACTCACCATTGATCTTGACGATCCTGTCGCCGGCCTTGATACCGGCTTTTTGGGCCGGAGTATCGTCGATTGGCGAGATGACGGTGATCACCTTGTCCTTCATGCCGACCTGCAATCCCAGGCCACCGAATTTGCCTGTTGTGGTTTCCTTGAGATCCTTGAACTCGGCCTTGTCGAGATAATTCGAATGGGGGTCGAGGCGATCGATCATGCCGCGAATCGCATTGTCCATCAGGGTCTTGTCGGTGACCGGATCAACGTAGTCCGCCTTCACGCGTGTCAAAACATCGGTGAATGTGCGCAATTCGTTCAGCGGAATGGCAGAGTCAGTGGCCTGATCCTTGTCTGCAAGCGCGTTAACGGCAATCGCCACAGAAAACCCGAAAACGGCGGCGACGCCGAGGGCAGAAGTTTTACGTAACCACTGAGCCATAATAATTTTTACTCCAAACTAAAACCAACCGGGCGCGACATCAAACGTGATGGTTCGCACAATCCATTCCCATATATACAGAAAACCATGCCTGAGACTGCTGAACGGGTCATGCGTTCAACCGCGTGCAAGCCAGGTTCGCAAAAGCATAGCAAGCTTTTTGTTCCAGAGGCGGCCAAAACCCAATTTTGTCATCCGGCGAAACATTACCAACTACCGCTTGAGTGCGCGATAGGGAGCCCAGCGGAGCGGGTTGATGGTGTCATTCCCTTTGCGTACTTCGAAGTAAATCCCCGTTTCGTGGCCTTCGATCTGCCCGCTTAGGCCCAGTACCGTCCCTCTTTGGACATTCATGCCGGTATGCACCTTAAGTTCACTGTTGTGGGCGTACAGCGACAAGTACCCATTGGCGTGCCTGAGAATCACCAGATTGCCCCAGCCTTTCATGCTGTCGGCAAAGACAACCTTGCCCGATGCGACGGACCGAACCGGCGTACCCGTGGGGGCGGCAAACAGGATGCCCTGTGAGCGCATTTCACCCTCGGCGATGGGCGCGCCATAGCTGCGAACAATGCGCCCGGTAATAGGAATGCCACCGTGGGTGACTTCGCCCGAGGCGGACGATTGGCTCGAACGTTCGTCCGTGTCGTCTGCCGGGGGGGCTGATTGTCGCTGATGGGCCTCTAAACGACGGCGATCCTGCTCTGCCCGATCCTTTGCCGCTTGAGCGTTCAGGGCGGCAATCCGGTTATCCAGTTCTTTTTTCTGCGCAAGCAGTTCAGCCAGTCGACGGGACTGCGTGTCGGCGCGTTGGCTGAGTGTCTGCAGCAACTGATTCTGCTTGGCCAGTTGATCCCGATGCGCCGCCATGTTTGCGGCCAGTTGCATTTCGGCCTGGTTCAGTTCGGCTTGTGTTTTTTCAAGCGCTTTTTTGTTCTCTTCTTGCGCCTGCTCGGTATGTTTTAGCGCTTTGAGCTGTCCGATTGATTGCGCGACCAGCGTTTTGATGTAGTACAGGTAACGCTCGGAGATCAGGGCATCATCATGTGACAGCAGTGTGGATATCGGCGCCTGGTTGCCCAGCAGGTAGGCCATGCCGAGGCTGTCGTCAATCTGTGCCTTGAGGTGTTCTATTTCATCGGCAAGTCGGGTGGTTTGTTTTTCCAGATCGGAACGCTGTGCTTCGATGGCCTCGATGCGGTCTTCGATATCGTTTTGTGCTTTTTCGGTCTGATCCAGTTGAGCCTGAGTGGCCTTAAGCTGATTTTTGATTTCATCCTGAGCCGCGCGTGTCTTGTCCAGCGCGGATTTTTGCTGGTCGATGGCCTGTTTCAACTTGCCGGGGCTGTCGGCATGGGCGTTATGGTCGGGAGTGCAAACCAGCCAGAGAAACAAGGGGACAAGGTAAATGAATGCGCGCGTTCTGACCCGGAATGAGCATGTTCCCCGGTGACGTGGCGGTAATTTAAATCGGAAAAAATAAGGCATTGCTTGGGTTATTGCTCAAAATGGCGTTAAATTTCCAATTTTCCACGACAGAAGCATCGAAAATAGTTAGTATGCTTTCAATAACAGGTTGTTGGCTACCGTTTGAGTCGCCCCATAGCGGGTCAGTTGAATTCCAAAGCGCCGCCAGTCTGGTAGCATAACGAAAAATGAAACTTTTTTTGCCGGGAACTGCGAATGAACCTTGAAATGAATGAGTGTGGCACTGAACGTTTGATGGCCCGGACGGAAGATATCGACCGGGCTTCGCGTTCACTCAAGGCGATGTCGCATCCCTTGCGCTTGAAGATTCTATGTGTGTTGGGTGATCGTGAACTGCATGTTCAGCAAATCGTCGATGCGGTCGGCACGACCCAGAGTAATATTTCCCAACATCTGGCTATTCTTCGCGACAAAGGTATTCTGGCCTCCCGCAAAGACGCCAACCGCGTGTTCTATCGGGTATCCGATGCCCGCACACTCCGTTTGATCAGCATGATGCAGGAAGTGTTTTGCCCCTTTAATTGATATGCAAGCGTGCGCCAGAAGGCTTTGGTGCGCGCGTTCCGATTCCGAGGTTTTTGACATGACGACTGATCGTATCGTCCGCACCATGGCGGGCTTGATGATTCTCCTCTCGTTGATATTGGCTCATCTTACCGGGCAAGCCGATCTCGCGAAGCCAAGCTGGCTGTGGTTGACCGCGTTTGTTGGCCTGAACCTGTTCCAGAGCGGCATTACCCGTTTTTGCCCGATGGATTCGATTCTGGTCAAGCTGGGCGTGCGTCGCGCTCAATAACCGGCCTTGACTGGCTTTTGCACGCTTCGAGTTCTGTTTTAAGGGTTAATGATGCACGAATATATCGACTTTCTGGTGCGGCACTGGATCTTGTCTCTGGCTGCAGTGGTGCTGATCATCCTGCTCCTGGGTAATGAAATGACGCGGGGTCTGCAAAAATTCCGCGACATGAGCGCCGCCGAGTTTGCCCGTCTGATCGGTCGGGAGAACGTGTTGCTGATCGATGTGCGTGAAACAGATGAGTTCCGTGGTGAGCATATCAAGGGCGCACGGCATGTCGCGTTGGGCACCCTGGCGAGCAAATTGCCGGAATTAGAAAAGCACAAGAACGATCAAATTCTGCTGTATTGCCGTTCCGGTAATCGATCGGCCTCGGCAGCCAACATGTTTGTGAAGGCGGGTTTTACGCAAGTGGGCCATCTTGCCGGGGGTATTACGGCGTGGAAGGCCGAAAAATTTCCCGTTGTGCGCAAATAGCATCGGATGTGTCTTTGTGAGTGAGCCGACAGGAATTTCACCAGAAACGTCGTCAGACGCCCCCGTCATCGAGATCTATCTCAGCGCCTTTTGCCCTTATTGCCATTTCGCCAAACGGCTCCTGAAAGAGCAAGGTCTTGAGTTTTCACCGATTTCAGTGGATTTTCATTCTGACCGTCGCGCAGAAATGGAGCAACGTTCCGGGCGCGAAACCGTACCGCAGATCTTCATCGGCCAGACCCATGTGGGTGGCTATGACGATCTTGCCGCACTCGTCCGTGCCGGAAAATTGCCCGCCCTACTGGAAAACGAACGCAACCGCCCCCACATTCAGCCCGATGTACAAGAATAATCCTGAATTGACGGAGTAAGGCGATGAGCGAAACTTCTTCCCTACATGTTGTTTGCCCCCAATGTGACGCGGTGAACCGCATTCCTGGCGAGCGTGTCGGCAGTGGTCACTGCGGCAAGTGTGGTGCCGAGCTTTTTTCGGGCCAGCCCATCACGCTGACCGATCAGAATTTCGCGCGCCACATCAGCCGCAATGATTTGCCGGTATTGGTGGATTTCTGGGCGACGTGGTGCGGCCCCTGCCAGATGATGGCCCCCGTGTTCGCTCAGTTGGCCGGTCGGCAGAAAGCCAAGTTGCGGGTCGGTAAGCTGGAAACGGAACAGGCGCCGCAAACAGCCGCGCGTTTCGGTATTCGCAGCATTCCGACCCTGGTCCTGTTCCGCGGTGGACAGGAAGTGGCGCGCACGTCCGGTGCCATGCCGTTGCAGGCTTTAGAAAGCTGGCTGCAACAGCAGGGCGCGCTCTAATTCTGAAATTTCATTTGTCATCCGGTTGGCATAACGATCGGGTATAACGGTTTTTTTATCACATGCATAGGGAGTTGTTTCCATGGCCGAACAGACCAATAACGATCACGCCGCCACGCAAGATGGGGCAGTAGAGCAGCAATTTGCGATTCAGAAGATTTATCTGAAGGACGTGTCGTTCGAATCCCCGCAGGCGCCGGACATTTTCGTGGCGACAGAGTGGTCCCCCGAGGTCAATATTCAGGTCGCCAACAACGCGCGCAAGCTCGGTGAGGGTGTGTTCGAAACCGCGCTGACCATCACGGCCACGGCTGTCCACAACGAAGAAACCATCTACCTGGCCGAAGTGCAATATGCGGGGATCTTTACCGTGGCCGGTTTCGATGATGAAAATACACAGCAGATTCTGGGTGCGTACTGCCCCAACCTGTTGCAGCCTTATATCCGCGAAACGGTTTCCGATCTGGTGATGAAAGGCGGCTTCCCGCAACTTGTCTTGCAGCCGATCAATTTCGATCAACTGTATGCGCAGCATCTGCAGGAACAGCTCGAACAGGCGCAGGGTCGCCCGCAGTAAGGGCTTGCAATGAGCGCGCAGGTGTCGATCGCGGTACTGGGCGCAGGTTCCTGGGGTACCGCGCTGGCCATTGTGTTGGCCAGGAACGGGCACAATGTCTCCCTCTGGGCGCGCGATTCAGGGTTGGCCGAGCGCAGCCAGCAGGATCGTGTAAATGCCCGCTATTTGCCGGATTGCCCTTTTCCCGCATCCTTGCAGATCACCACTGATCTTCCGCGCGCGTTGAACGCGGCCGAGCAGGTCTGGTTGGTGTTGCCGACCAAGGTGCTGGCCGATTTTCTAAGTGACCACGCCTCGCAGTTTCCTCATGATGCCATCGTCGTGAACGCGTCCAAGGGTTTTGAGCAGGGTACCGGGCGGCAAATCAGTCAGATGGTGTCCTCCTGCCTTCCCGAACACCCTTTTGTCGCGGTATCCGGCCCGACCTTCGCGCATGAAGTGGCCACGGCAAAACCCTCCGCCATTACCGTGGCCAGCGTGCACGCACAAGCGGCTGAACGTATCGCCGCCACGCTGCGCAATCCAACCCTGCGTACCTATCCCACCGACGATGTCATCGGCGTCGAAATTGCCGGTGGACTGAAAAACGTGCTCGCCATCGCGGCGGGTGTGGCCGATGGCTTTGGTTTTGGTGCCAATGCCCGGGCGGCATTGATAACCCGGGGGTTAGCGGAGTTGATGCGCCTTGGCGCGGCAGCGGGCGCCAAACCGGAAACGTTCATGGGCTTGGCGGGCGTGGGCGATCTGGTGCTGACCTGTACGGACGATCAGTCGCGCAATCGCCGCTTCGGCCTGAAGTTGGCACAGGGATATACCCGTGAAGAGGCCGTGGCGGCCATCGGCCAGTCCGTCGAAGGAATCGGCGCGGCCGCCGAAGGCGAGCGTCTTGCCGCGCGTTACCAAGTCGACATGCCGATTGTGCATGCGGTGCATCAGGTGCTCTACGAAGGGGTTCTGGCGCGGGAGGCCGTCAGCCAGATTCTGGCGCGTGAACCCCGCCATCAGGAGATTTGATTGTGCCTAGTTCAAGGCAAAGGGTTCAGGCCAAGCACAAATAACGTGCCATTCTCGACCCGAAACTGCACATCAAATTCAAACAACGGGCAACCATAAACCCGCTCGGGATCGTCATGGAAAGCCGGTCGTGGATCAAGCGACAGGGTTTGCGTGATCACCAGACGCTGATGGTCGGTGAGCCGGAGCGCTTCATCATCCGGCAGCGTGGACCAATCCACCCGCAACCGCTCGGGTTCGTTCTGCGCAAATCCGCTGTGTGAATCTGGCGGGCAGTCGGTGAATGCGATATGCGGCTTGATGTCGATGATCGGCGTGCCGTCGAGCAAATCCAGTCCGCCGACACGAATTCGCACCCGGCCGGCATGTTGTTCGACCGCGAGCAAACGCACCAAGGAAAGCCCCAAGGGATTAGGGCGCGCGGGCGAACGCGTGGCGAAGACACCGAGACGGGCATTGCCGCCCAATCGCGGCGGTCGCACGCTGGACACCGGTTGGTGTGGTCGATCATGCACCTGCCAGATCAACCACAGATGCGTGTATTGCTCGATTCCCGCCCAAGCCTCGGCGCGATGCCAGGGTGCGTGTGGCGCGATCCAGCCGATGGCATCAGGCACCAGTCCCGATTGCCGTGGTATACCGAAGCGACTCTTGAACGGACTATCAATCGTCGCGATGGGGGTGAGTTCAAGGGTAGGTGATGTCATGGCCGGTCGGTATCCGTCGCCCCGGCAAAATCCAGTTGCCGCCAGACTTCGTAAACGGCAATGGCCACGGTGTTCGATAGATTCAAGCTGCGTGAGCCTGCTTGCATGGGCAGGCGAAGGCGGGAACCGGGTTCAAACTCGGCCAATATTTCAGGCGGCAGGCCCCGGGTTTCCGGCCCGAAAACCAGCACGTCGCCCGCTTCAAACCGGGTGCGGTGAAACGGGGTGCCCCCCTTGGTGGTGAGTGCGAACAGCCGACGCCCACTCAATGCCGCGCGTAAAGCGGCCCAGTTCGCATGGACGGTCACTTCTGCAAACTCGTGATAATCGAGACCGGCGCGCCGCAGTGCCTTGCTTTCCATCGAAAAACCCAATGGCTCGACCAGATGCAGCCGCGCGCCCGTATTGGCGCACAGGCGGATGATGTTGCCGGTGTTGGGCGGAATTTCCGGTTCAAATAAAACAATGTCGATCATGGGGCGGGTATCTTGTGTTTTCTCAGAAAACGCCATCCTGACGTTTTCTGAGGACGAAAATCAAAATTTAAATTTTTTGATTTTCTCCATAAACAATCACGTGCGTGTTTGTTTGTGGCGGCACTTCCCTGTGCCACTAGGAATCTCAGATTAAATCAGAGATTCCTGGTGCCTGTGGCAAAATGTCGTCCAATTATTGCTTTTTAGATTGGGGATCGAGGCACATATGAAAGTTTTAGTCATTGGTGGTGGCGGTCGGGAACATGCACTGGCGTGGAAGCTGGCGCAGTCGCCGCGCGTATCCAGGGTGTTTGTTGCCCCGGGTAATCCGGGAACAGCGGCCGAGGCTAAGTGTGAAAACGTCTCGATTGCCGCAACCGACATTGCCGAACTGCTTGCCTTTGCCGGTCGTGAAAAAATCGACCTGACCGTGGTCGGACCGGAAGCACCCTTGGTTCTAGGCATTGTCGACAGCTTCCGTGATGCCGGTCTGCCGATTTTCGGACCATCCAGACAAGCGGCTCAGCTCGAAGGGTCAAAGGCATTCAGCAAGGATTTTCTGGCTCGCCATCGTATTCCTACAGCCGCCTATCGCGTGTTTACCGAAGCGGCACCGGCCATTGATTATGTGCGCGAACACGGCGCGCCGATCGTGGTCAAGGCCGACGGTCTGGCCGCGGGTAAAGGCGTGATCGTTGCCCAGAGCGTGGCAGAAGCTGAGGCAGCCGTTAACGATATGCTGGGCGGGCAATTTGGTGAAGCAGGCGCGCGTGTCGTGGTCGAGTCTTTTCTGAGCGGCGAGGAAGCCAGCTTCATCGTGATGGTCGATGGCAGCAATATCCTGCCGATGGCAACCAGTCAGGATCACAAGGCGCGCGACCGCGGCGACACCGGCCCGAATACCGGTGGCATGGGTGCCTACTCTCCGGCGCCGGTCGTCACCCCGCAAATCGCCGAAGTGGTGATGGAAACGATCATCGAGCCTACCGTCAAGGGCATGGCGCTCGATGGCATCCCCTATACCGGTTTCCTGTATGCCGGCCTGATGATCGATGACCAGGGCCGACCCAGTGTGCTGGAGTTCAACTGTCGCTTTGGTGATCCCGAAACCCAGCCCATCATGCTGCGGCTTGATAGTGATCTGGTCGATCTGCTGGAAGCGGGCATCGAAGGTTCCCTGGATAAAGTGCAGTGCAAGTGGAATCAGCAAACGGCGATTGGCGTGGTCATGGCGGCGCACGGCTATCCCACTGACGTGCGAACCGGCGATGTGATCCGAGGGTTGGATGCCGTACCGGGCAACGTGAAGGTATTCCAGGCCGGTACGCGCGCCGAGGGCCAAGACGTGGTGACCGCCGGAGGGCGCGTGCTGTGTGTCACGGCTCTGGGCGACACGGTGCGCGCAGCCCAAAAGGCTGCCTATGCGGGCGTCAAGGCGATTGACTTTGATGGTGGATTCTATCGCGACGATATCGGCTGGCGGGCCGTTCGGCGTGAAACGCAGGTTACAAACCGTAACAAGTAAGAAAGCAGCGCGACACACCTTTGGTTGATATTAGCTGGGTTGATTGAGCATCAATCCCAGTCATCCCATCAACCAGAGGAATTAACCGTGAACAACGCGTATCGTGCTCCGCTCATTGCCCTTATTTTTACCGCAGCCACTTTGACCGCCTGCGGCGGCGGATCAACAACGTCGGCAGCTATAGCCCAGCCTGATCAAACTACTTCGGGCGTAACGGCGGCAAAAGCACCGACTGAATCGTACATTTCCTATCTTGCGACCAATTACGCGGCGTATAGCGAAACGGGTACCTCGCATTCACCGGCGGCCAGCTTTGATGATGCGAACATGAGCGTTCGTTGGGCAATTTCCACGCAAACCACCGAACAAGCCAATAATCTCAAAAGCCATATCGAATTTATGGAAAATGCGATTTTGAGCGGACAAAACCCGCGCGCCTGGGACAAACTGTTCCTGATGGATGCGTATATGGATCAAGGACATACCTACACCACAACGATTTCGGTCAATGGCACCACGGTCGTGATTGATAAAATCGCAAAATCCGCCTGCGCCTATGAGCTGATAAAAACCCATGCCCAAGGTGTGGGTGGATGGTTTTTCCACGGCGATATCCAGGTGAGTTTCAGTAACTTGGCCGATCAGATTATCGCCTTGCCTGCCTGCGATGCCGAGCGTGATGGTTTGAACGCGTATATCGCAGCAAACCAAACCGCGCTGCCCAAAGGGATCACCTTGATTCAGCCGCAATAACGCAGCGGATACAGGCCATAAAAAACCCCGCGCATGGCGGGGTTTTATGCTGCTGGCGGGGATTAGCCGCGCCGCATGGAATCGTAGAACTCGTTGTTGGTCTTCGTTTTCAGGAGTTTGTCCAGCAGGAACTCCATGGATTCAAGCTCGCTCATCGGGTGCAGGAACTTGCGCAGAATCCACATCTTCTGGAGTTCTTCCGCATCCGTCAGCAACTCTTCGCGGCGGGTGCCCGAACGGTTGATGTTGATGGCAGGATAAACGCGCTTCTCGGCAATCCGGCGATCGAGGTGCAGCTCCATGTTGCCGGTGCCCTTGAATTCTTCGTAGATGACTTCATCCATCTTCGAGCCGGTATCGATCAGCGCGGTGGCCAGAATGGTGAGCGAGCCGCCTTCTTCGATATTACGGGCCGCACCGAAAAAGCGTTTGGGGCGATGCAGGGCGTTGGCATCCACACCGCCGGTGAGCACTTTGCCCGATGAAGGGACAACGGTGTTGTAGGCGCGCGCCAGACGGGTGATGGAGTCGAGCAGGATGACCACATCGCGCTTGTGCTCGACCAGTCGCTTGGCCTTTTCGATGACCATCTCCGCAACCTGCACATGGCGGGTGGCAGGCTCGTCGAAGGTGGACGCCACGACTTCGCCGCGCACGGTGCGCTGCATTTCGGTGACTTCTTCCGGGCGCTCGTCGATCAGCAGTACGATCAGATCGCACTCGGGATGATTGGCGCTGATGCTCTGGGCAATGTTCTGCAGCAGCATCGTTTTACCGGCCTTGGGTGGCGCCACAATCAAGCCGCGCTGACCTTTACCGACCGGCGATACGATATCGATGATGCGTGCGGTCAGATCTTCGGTCGAACCGTTACCGCGCTCCATCCGCATCCGCTGGTTGGCATGCAGGGGCGTCAGGTTTTCGAACAGCACCTTGCCCTTGGCCATATTCGGTGGTTCAAAGTTGATGGTGTCGATCTTGAGCAGGGCGAAATACCGCTCGCCGTCTTTCGGTGACCGTACGGTACCGGCAATGGTGTCGCCGGTTTGCAGGTTGAATCGCCGAATTTGCGAGGGTGAGACATACACGTCCGCAGGCCCGGCCAGATAGGAGCTATCGGCCCCACGCAGGAATCCGAAGCCATCGGGCAGAATTTCGAGTACCCCATCGCCGAAGATGGATTCGCCCGTCTTGGCGTGGGCTTTGAGCAATGCAAAGATCACGTCGTGTTTACGGGTGCGGGCAATGTTTTCAATGCCCATGGATTCTGCCATGGCCAGAAGATCGGCAACGGGTTTTGCTTTGAGTTCGGTGAGATTCATCGGTTTGGATTGATTCAGCTATGAATTTAAGCTTGGGAAAGCTTGAGTGAGGGAAGGGTCTTGTTTGGCGGAACCGCCGACGGAACGCGAAAATGATCGCAACTTGGAAATTTATTGCCCGATTTTGGCACAGTTCCGACCCGATGCCAACAGGCAGAGCCGAAACCAGGCCGAATCACTTAAGGCTTACAGTGCGCCGTCAATGAAAGCAGTGAGCTGTGATTTGGATACGGCGCCGACTTTGGTGCCTTCCACCTTGCCGTTTTTGAACAGCATCAGTGTCGGGATGCCCCGAATGGCATGCTGACGAGGTGTTTCCGGATTTTCATCGATATTGAGTTTGGCAACCTTGATCTTGCCTTCGTATTGCTCCGCTACCTCATCGAGGATCGGGGCGATCATCCGGCATGGGCCGCACCATTCTGCCCAGTAATCCACCAGCACCGGCAGGTCGCTTTTCAGGACTTCTTGGTCAAAATTACTGTCGTTAACATAGGCGATTTTGTCGCTCACGGTGATACTCCTTGGTGTCAATGATTGCCCACGAATATAGATCATGGATGCGCCATGGACGATAATTGTTCATGGGGTGAAGTTGCTTTGCAAGTTTTAACTGCAATTTTCTTCCGATGTTTTTCGTCATTTTCCCACATTTGAGATAGCGCACATGACCCTAACCGAACTGAGATACGTGGTGGCCGTGGCGCGCGAACGCCATTTTGGCCGGGCTGCGGCGGCGTGTTTTGTGAGTCAGCCCACCTTGAGCGTCGGCGTAAAGCGCATTGAGGAAGCGTTGGCTGTACAGATTTTCGAGCGCGCAAGTCGCACGGAATTACGCATTACTTCGCGCGGCGAAGCCATCATCGAGCAGGCCACGCGAATACTCCAGGAGGTTGAGCAGCTCCAGGCGATTGCCGATGCCGCCAAGGATCCACTGGTCGGCACCTTTAGAATCGGACTGATTTACACGATCGGGCCGTATCTGTTGCCTTCATTGATTCCGGCGTTGCATAAACGTGCACCGCGCATGCCGATCGAGATCGTCGAAGGGTTTACCCATGATCTTGTCTATCAATTGCAACAGGGGGCGCTGGATGCCGTGGTGTTGTCGTTGCCTTTCCTGGCATCGAAGCTGGATGTGCGCCCGGTGTACCGTGAACCGTTCACCGTGGCGGTGCCAAGTGATCATCCTTTGTCCTCGGCACTCAAAGTTTCGGCAGAAACTCTGGCAGAGCAGGATCTGTTGCTGCTGGGGCAGGGGCACTGTTTCCGGGAACAGGTGTTAAGCATGTGCCCGGAATGCGCGCAGACACCCAATACCGGTCGTTTGCAGAAAACACTGGAGGGCGGCTCCCTGGAAACCATGCGTATGATGGTCGCTTCCGGTGCAGGAATTACCGTCCTGCCGTGTTCATCCAATATCTCACAAGGCGGAAATGCGGGTGATTTGATCCGCTACCTCGAGTTCACCGAGCCCGTGCCTTATCGGGACGTGGCTGTGGCCAGCCGCAACCGTTTTGCACGCAGCGCGGCGGTGGATTTGCTCTGCGAAATGATCCGGGCGCATATTCCGGCCTGCTGCACTGCTATTTGACGTATCTCAATCCAGAACCACGACCTGTTCGGCTTGAGGCCCTTTGCGACCTTGACCGATGTGGTATTCGACTTTCTGGCCTTCGACGAGTCGCAGGGTCGAGCCGTCACCGACCGCGCGGAAATGGACGAACAGATCTTCGCCGTTTTCGCGCACGATAAAGCCGAAGCCCTTGTCGGTGTTGAACCATTTGACGTGCCCGACTTCGCGAACGGGCGCCGCTTCGGCGGATTTTTCGTTGCCGGAAACGGATTTGCGCGGCAGCAGACCGCTCAAAAGAATAACGATGAAGATAATGGCGGCGGTTGCGACAAAACGCAGCAGATTGGATTCAATGAGTTGGGCGGATTGGATTTGGGTGATGGCGAGGGCCGTGATTAAAGCCGCGCCGAGGGCGACAAGCGTAGAAAAAATTCGAGATTCGGTCAGTGTGTTCATTCTTTCCTGTATGTTTGAAGTGATTGATGGTGTTTTGCTATTCGTACGAATCAGGCGTAAACCCGCAGGTTCGGCGGGGTAGTTCATTCAGGCGAGGGCGTCGGTTGACGGTTTGCCGAAGGACCGATCATTTTGCACGAAAGTGGGTGCTCATTAAAGAGCCCGGCCAAAGTGGTTCAGTAGCTATGGGGCTTGCCGAAAAGGTCTGCCCGAAGGTTGGTCGTATGATTTAGGGAAGCGCTGATTTATTCAGTGCGTCCCGCTTGGGGCAGGATGCCCCAACACGAACAAAGACGTAAGTCTTTGATTCGTGAGCGCCATTGCGGGCGTGTACCGCGATGAGCGCGCTGATTTATTCCAAGGATGGAATAAATCAGCATTTACTTAGGGTGATGGCGCATCTGTGTCGGCGGCCTCTATCAGGCTGTTTTTTCACAATTATTTTTTTGAATTATGGAGTTTTGCTCGATTTTGGCCCCGCTTGCGCGTAAAATTCGGCCAGTCCGATTCGACTGGTCGGCAAGCAATGTTTGATTCCTGCTCGTTTTTCCGGAGAGCTTCGTGCGATATCCCGACGTTTTTGATGTGATTGTTGTTGGTGGCGGCCATGCCGGGACCGAGGCCGCGCTGGCGGCTGCCCGCATGGGCGCGAATACGCTGCTCGTCAGCCACAATATCGAAACGCTCGGGCAAATGAGCTGCAATCCGGCCATCGGCGGTATCGGCAAGGGCCATCTGGTGCGGGAAATCGACGCCTTGGGCGGCGCGATGGCGTTGGCGGCTGACCGGGGCGGGATTCAGTTCCGCACCCTCAATGCCCGCAAAGGCCCCGCCGTTCGCGCCACCCGCGCGCAGGCAGACCGCATCCTCTACAAGGCAGCCATCCGGCAGATGCTCGAAAACCAACCGAATCTCATGCTGTTCCAGCAGGCAGTCGATGACCTGCTGCTCGAAGGCGACCGGGTCACGGGTATTCGAACTCAGGCCGGTATCGAATTCACCGGCAAGACGGTCGTTTTGACGGCGGGCACCTTCTTGGCCGGGCAGATTCATATCGGCATGAACAATTATCAGGGCGGGCGCGCGGGTGATCCTCCGGCTCAGCGGCTGGCCGATCGCCTGCGCGAGCTGTCTCTGGGTGTCGGTCGGCTCAAGACCGGTACGCCGCCGCGCATCGACATCCGTTCGATTGATTTGTCTGTCATGCAGGTCCAGCCAGGCGATACGCCGGAGCCGGTATTCTCCTTCATGGGATCGGTCAAGGATCATCCACAGCAGGTCGATTGTTACATCACCCATACCAACGAGCGGACGCACGAAATCATTCGCGGTGGCCTGGATCGCTCCCCCATGTTCACGGGTGTGATCGAAGGGGTGGGGCCGCGTTACTGCCCATCTATCGAGGATAAAATCCACCGTTTTGCCGATAAGGACTCCCATCAGGTGTTCGTCGAGCCGGAAGGACTGACCACGAACGAAATCTATCCGAACGGGATTTCAACCAGCCTGCCGTTTGATATTCAGCTGGCCTATGTGCGCTCGATCCGAGGTTTCGAGCGTGCGGTCATCACCCGCCCCGGTTATGCCATCGAGTACGATTTTTTCGACCCGCGCGGCCTGAAGCCCACGCTGGAAACCCGCGCTATCGAGGGGCTGTTCTTTGCCGGGCAGATCAATGGCACGACCGGTTACGAAGAAGCCGGTGCCCAGGGTTTGATGGCTGGCGCCAATGCAGCGGCACAGGTGTTAGGGCGTGATCCGTTGACACTTCGCCGTGACGAGGCCTATGCCGGTGTGATGATCGACGATCTGATCACGCAAGGTACGCTTGAGCCCTACCGCATGTTCACCAGTCGGGCCGAATATCGCCTGATGTTGCGCGAAGACAATGCCGATCAACGTTTGACGCCGATCGGCCATGCGCTGGGTCTGGTGGATGAGGCGCGCTGGCGTGCGTTCAACGAAAAAATGGAAGCCATCGCGCGCGAGCAGGCGCGACTCGGTGCGCTCTGGGTTCATCCCGATCACCCCGATGTGTCCCTTTTGCCCGGTGTGATCAGTCGTGGCGTCAATGCGCTGGATCTGTTGCGTCGTCCGGAAATGGATTACCAGCAGTTGGCCCAGGTGCCCAGCCTGGCTCCGGAATCACCCCTGCCCGCTGCCGTGACCGAGCAGATTGAAATCGAAGCAAAATATGCAGGTTACGTCGATCGTCAGAAAGACGAGGTCAGCCGTTCCGTGAAGCAGGAAACGCAGGTTTTGCCGGACGATCTCGACTACAGCCAGATCTATGGACTTTCCAACGAAGTGCGCAGCAAGCTTGAAGCGCAGCGGCCGAGCACTTTGGGTCAGGCGGGACGCATTCCCGGCGTCACGCCGGCGGCCATCTCTTTGTTGCAGGTTCATCTCAAGCGTCGAAGCCTGCTGGCGGCATCGGCTTGATTGCATTGTCGTCTGATAACGAGATGGTCATGCGCTATGCCGGGCAAATCGAGCAGGGCGTGCAAACGATGGGGCAGGAGATAGCCCCTCGCAGTGCGCAGCGTATTTCGGCCTATATTCATTTGCTGGCTAAGTGGAATCGAACCTACAACCTGACGGCCGTGCGCAATCTTGAGGACATGCGCGTGCGTCATGTGCTGGATGCGTTGGCCGTGCGCCCTTGGGTGAAGTCGGCGGGGCGTTTGGTCGATGTCGGCAGCGGCCCCGGCATTCCGGGTATCCTGTTGGCGCTGGCCGATGAAACGCTAGGCGTGACACTTATCGATTCCAACCTGAAAATGACCCGATTCGCTGAAGCGGCCGTGCGCGAACTGGCGATCGAAAATGTGACCGTGCTGCGTTCACGGGTCGAAGAAGTGCCCGCTTCATCGTTCGATCAGGCCATATCGCGAGCGTTTGCATCCACGGCAGATTTTCTGCGCCTGACCGACCATCTCGTGCGCCCTGGAGGCGAGTGGCTTGCGATGAAAGGGCGTCTTGATGAGCGCGAGCAGCAAGCCGTTGCGGATGGTTTCATCTGTCGGGAAACCATCCCGCTGTCTGTTCCCGCACTGGATGCGGCGCGTCATTTACTGATCTATCAACGAGAGGCGCAATTATGAGCTGGACGCTCGCCATCACCAATCAAAAAGGCGGTGTGGGCAAGACCACCACCGCGGTCAATCTGGCGGCCGCACTGCAATCCATCGGGCGGCGCGTGCTCATGATCGACCTGGACCCGCAAGGCAACGCCACCGTCAGCGCAGGGCAGGATAAATCCGGTCTTGCGCTAACCATGGCCGATGTTTTGCTGGATGAAGCATCCATCTCTGATGTCATTATCAGAAGCGAGCCCGCGGGATTTGATCTATTGTCGGCCAATATCGAGCTGGCGGGTGCCGAATTCCAGCTCGTCAGCCGGATCGGGCGCGAAATGAAGCTCCGGCGTGCATTGGCGCCCCTGCTGACAAACTACGATTTCGTGCTGATCGACTGCCCGCCCGCCCTCAACACCCTGACGATCAATGCCCTTGTGGCCTCCGACGATGTGCTCATTCCGGTTCAGTGCGAATACTTTGCGCTGGAGGGCCTAAGTTCGCTGCTGGAAACGATCGAGCAGGTGCGAATGGCCTTGCAGCCTGCCTTGGGCGTGGCAGGTGTGCTCCGTACTTTGTATGACGCCCGCAATCTGTTGGCGCAGCAGGTTTCCGAACAGTTGCAGGCCCATTTTGGTGATCAGTTGTTTCGCACGCTCATTCCGCGCAATGTGCGTCTGGCTGAGGCGCCCAGCCATGGCCTGCCCGCCTTGTATTATGACCGCGGCTCGGCAGGCGCCCAGGCGTACACCGATTTAGCGCATGAATTGGTCGAGCGCGCCGAACAACGCGCCGGGCAATAGTCTCAATATCAACGGATTCGAGAATGGATAGCATCAGATGACAGTCAAAAAGAAAGGATTGGGCAGAGGGCTGGACGCTTTGCTGCGTTCGAGTGAAGCAAAGGACGATCCCGGCGCGCAACTGCGCGACGTTTCGCTTGAGTTGATACACCCCAGTCCGTTTCAGCCGCGCAAGCATTTTGATGAAGATGCGTTGCGCAGTCTCGCCGATTCGATCCGGGCGCAAGGGCTTATTGCGCCCGTGGTGCTGCGTCGTCGTTCGGGCGAATATGAACTGATCGCCGGCGAACGTCGTTGGCGTGCCGCGCAATTGGCCGGATTGCAGCAAATCCCCGCCATTGTTCGGGATATCGACGACCATCAGGCGGCCGCACTCGCCCTGATAGAAAATCTTCAGCGCGAAGATCTCGATCCCATCGAACAGGCCGAAGCCATGCGGCGACTGATCAAGGAATTTGAGATGACGCACCAGCAGGTCGCCGATATTCTCGGTATTTCGCGTCCGGTCGTGTCCAATGCCCTGCGCCTGCTCGATCTGGCCGAACCGGTGCGGCAACTCCTGCAGAACAAGCAACTGGACGCCGGGCACGCCAGGGCATTGGCCGGGTTGCCGATGGCGCAACAGCCGATGCTCGCAGAAAAAATCGTGGCCAAGGCACTGACGGTTCGTCAGGTCGAAGGCATGGTGCGAAAATTGAACGAGTCGGCCTTGAATCCACCCGAGCCAATCCCTGCCGATCCGGATACGGCATTATTGCTGCGCCAGATTTCAGATGCGCTGGGTGTGCAGGTCGATCTGGTGCAGAATGCGCGCGGCGGCGGTCGGCTCAAACTTCGTTTCGACCAGCCCGGGCAATTGGATCGCATTCTTAACCGCCTCCTGCAAGAGCAGGGTTGATGGCGAGGTGAATTTTAGGGAGGCTCTGATTTATTCAGTGCTTCCCGCTTGGGGCAGGATGCCCTAACACGAACAAAGACGTAAGTCTTTGATTCGTGGGAGCCATCGCGGGCGTGTACCGCGATGAGCGAGCTGATTTGTTCCATGGATGGAATAAATCAGCATTTACTTAGTGAAGCTCTGAATAATTACATCCTGTAATTTTCAGAGGGCGAAAATCAAAAAATGTGATTTTTGATTTCTTCATGAACGATCATTTGTGTGCTTGTTCGTGGCAGCACACCCTTGTGCCGCACGGAATCTCTGATTTAATCAGAGGTTCCTTAGCCTTTTTCATTCAGTTAGCCATGCCAACAGTTGTTGGCGCCTGAATATGCCGTTAAACTAGCCGCCGAATTTTGGCCGTCAGAAACAGAGAAGCGTCATGGCCGATCAAAAACAAGGGGCTAAGCCCGAGAGCGCGAAGCAGGAAGGCTATCTTGCCATTCGGCTGCGTGGCCTGATGAATGTTGGTGCCGGTAATGTATTTGCTTCAACCGTCATCGCGGGCTTGCTGCTCGGCTTTCTTGTGGATCGCTGGCTCGACATAGCGCCCATTGCCATGTTGCTCGGCGGCCTTTTGGGTTTTATTGGCGGTATGCGCAATGCGCATCGGCTCATGCAGGCAGGTTCACGTGACCGCAATGTCTGATGGCATCGCCCGGCGGGGTCGAGTGGTACTGAGTGCCCAGCTCGTTGTGGGCGCGGTTTCAGCGGGCCTGGCCTTCGTGTATGCGGGGCGTGATTCGTTTTATGGGGTGGTCGGTGGCTCGTTGATTGCCGTAACCCTGATGCTTGTGCTGGGGTATACCATGCGCAAGGCAAGTGAACTGGCGGTTGAATCACCGCAGACCAGCATGAATGTGATGTATGTCGGTGCGGTGGTTCGGTTTGTTCTGGTACTCGTATTATTCGGCATCGCGCTGGGCGGGTTGAAGTTGTCGGCCCTGTATACGGTTGCGGGCTTTGTCATCGTGATGATCGTGGGTGTGTTGGCCTCGCGCGGGCGTGATTCCGGCAGGCCCGTGAGCAAAACGGATTGATACAAATAGATTTAAACTTGGATTGAGGAGACTCGTGTGGCTACAGAAAATACCGGCGGCTCGGTTGAGTATATCCAGCATCACTTGACCAACCTATCGGTGGGTCAAGGTTTCTGGCAACTGAATATCGATACCCTGATCTTCAGTTTCCTGTTAGGTGGTTTGATTCTGTTCGTTGCCATGAAAATTGGCCAGAATCTGCGCACGGAGACGCCCGGCCGCTTTCAGAATGCTGTCGAAGGCATTCTTGAGTTCGTGGATAATCAGGTCAAGGATTCATTCGGTGGCAAGGCGCCTGCACTGATCGCACCACTGGCACTGACCATCCTGATCTGGGTCTGGCTCATGAACTTTATGGACTTGATTCCAATAGACCTGCTGCCAGCCATTGCGCATGGTCTGGGTGTTCCTCATCTGAAAGTGGTTCCCACTACTGACCTGAATACGCCACTGGCCATGGCGCTCGTCGTGTTCATGCTTACGGTTTACTACAACCTGAAAGTGAAAGGTTTTGGCGGTTACATCAAGATGTTTCTGTTCCACCCTTTCGGCAAGTTCTTCATTCCGGTCAACATCATCATGACGCTGATCGAAGAGCTGGCCAAGCCAATCAGTCTGGGTCTGCGACTGTTTGGCAACATGTTCGCCGGCGAGCTGGTATTCATGCTGATTGCCTTGCTGACACTGGGCGCGACGGTTAGCGCCAGTCTGCTGATCTGGTTCCCGCTGCAAGTGGTGCTTGATCTGGCGTGGTTGATCTTCCACATCCTCGTGATATCTTTGCAGGCCTTTATCTTCATGGTGTTGACCATCGTGTATCTGGGCATGGCGCATATTGACGCGGATTCGCACTAATTTTTGTTTTTTGTTTCGTTTTTTAACTGTTCGACTGAGGAGAATGTAAATGACCCCTGATATGCTCGCGACAATTTATGCCTACACAGCAGTAGGCGTTGGTGTGATTCTGGCTGCGGCCGGTTTGGGATCTGCCATTGGCTGGGGCTTGATCTGCTCCAAAACGCTGGAAGGCATCGCACGTCAGCCTGAAATGCGTCCTCAATTGATGACAAACATGTTCATCTTCGCGGGCCTGATGGAATCATTCCCATTCATCATTCTGGCCTTCGCCATGTGGTTCCTGTTCGCCAACCCGTTCGTTGGTGCACTGAAATCTGCGATTGGTGCAATGTAATTCGTCCGGGCCGGATCCACATGGCCGGGGCTTGCCCTGGCCGTTCGGCTGAGGGCCCAACCCATGAAACTGCAACAATCGAGGTTATGCTGTGAACATTAATATCACACTGGTTGCTCAAATTATCGCCTTCGTGGTGCTGGTTTGGCTGGTCAGCAAATACCTCTGGACGCCGCTTTCCGCATTGATGGAAGCGCGTCGCCAGAAGATTGCCGACGGTCTTTCCGCCTCCGAGCGTGGCAAGCATGAGCTCAAGCTCGCGCAAGAGCGTTCGGCCGAAATGCTGCGCGAAACGAAGGAAAAAGCGAACGATATCGTGGCTCAAGCCAATTCGCGCGCCAATCAGATTCTTGAAGATGCCCGTGTCAATGCGAAAGCAGAAGCAGAGCGCATCGTGGCTCAGGCATCGGCTGAGATCGATCGCGAAGTAAATCGCGCCAAAGAGGCCCTGCGTACTCAGGTATCTGCAATTGCAGTTACCGGTGCCGAACGCATTCTGAAGCGTGAAGTGACAAACAAGGATCACGAAGCGGCTCTGGCTGATCTGATTGCGCACATTTAAGGATATAGAGGTAATCGTATGTCCGAAAATATCCAAGTGGCACAATCCTACGCCAAGGCCATTCATGAGCTTTGCTCGACACCCGCTGTAGCGGATGTCTGGTCCAAAAATCTCGCGTTCCTGGCGCAAGTCGTTCAGAACCCGGATATGGATCGGTTTCTTGCGGACATTTCCCGTCCTTCCGAAGAGCGTACCCGGGGTTTTCTGGCCGTGGTTTCCAGCGAGCTGGATCCGCAGGCCATCAACCTCGTGCGTTTGTTGGGCGAAAATGGTCGGCTGGCGATCCTACCGGAGATCGCAGATCAGTTTGAGCTGCTGCGTGCACAGGCTGAGCAGCGGATGACGGCAACCGTCGTATCTGCTTATCCCCTGACTGAAAGCGAAATCAACAACATTAAATCGGCGCTCAACAAGCGATTGAATCGTACGATTGACCTGATTACCGAAACGGACGACTCGCTGATTGCGGGTGCGATTATTCGTGCGGGTGATTTGGTGATCGACGGTTCCATGCGCGGCGGTATCCAAAAACTTGCCACTCAATTGAGCCGCTAAGGAGATCATATGATCAATCCCTCTGAAATTAGTAGTCTGATCAAGCAACGCATTGAGAATTTTGATCAAAGTGCGGATGCGCAAACCGTAGGTACCATCGTTTCTGTCAGCGACGGTATTCTGCGAATTCACGGCCTTAACGACGTGATGCTCGGTGAAATGGTCGAGTTGCCGGGCGGCGGCTTTGCCGTTGCGATGAACCTTGAGCGCGATTCTGTTGGCGCCATCGTTCTGGGTGGTTACGACCACCTGCGTGAAGGCGATCAAGTCAAATGCACCCAACGCATTCTCGAAGTGCCGGTAGGTAAAGAACTGCTGGGCCGGGTGGTGAACACACTGGGTCAACCCATCGATGGCAAAGGCGATATCAACGCGAAGATGACTGCGCCCATAGAGAAAATCGCACCGGGCGTTATCGAGCGTCAAAGCGTTGACCAGCCGCTGCTGACCGGTATCAAGGCGTTGGACGCCATGGTTCCAATCGGTCGCGGCCAGCGTGAGTTGATCATTGGCGACCGCCAGACCGGTAAGACTGCCGTGGCGATCGACACCATCATCAACCAGAAAGGCAAGGGTGTCTTCTGCGTTTACGTGGCGATTGGCCAGAAAGCCTCTTCAATTGCGAACGTTGTGCGCAAGCTCGAAGAATACGGCGCGCTGGAATACACCATCGTGGTAGCAGCAACCGCATCTGATCCTGCGGCCATGCAGTATCTGGCAGCCTATGCCGGTTGCACCATGGGCGAATATTTCCGTGATCGCGGTATGGACTCACTGATCGTTTATGACGATCTGACCAAGCAAGCCTGGGCCTATCGTCAGATTTCCCTGCTGCTGCGTCGTCCACCAGGACGTGAAGCCTATCCGGGTGACGTGTTCTATCTGCACTCCCGTCTGCTGGAGCGCGCATCTCGCGTCAATGCCGACTACGTGGCCGAGTTCACCAAGGGTGAAGTGACTGGACAAACCGGTTCATTGACCGCACTGCCGATCATCGAAACCCAGGGTGGTGACGTTTCCGCGTTCGTACCGACCAACGTGATCTCAATCACTGATGGTCAGATCTTCCTGGAAACCGACCTGTTCAACTCCGGTATTCGTCCTGCAATCAATCCAGGTATTTCTGTATCGCGGGTTGGTGGTGCTGCGCAAACCAAGGCGATCAAGAAGCTGGCCGGTGGTATTCGTACCGACTTGGCGCAGTATCGTGAGTTGGCGGCGTTCTCACAGTTTGCATCCGATCTCGACGAAGTAACCCGCAAGCAGCTCGAACGCGGCAAGCGCGTTACCGAGTTGATGAAGCAGAAGCAGTTCAAACCGTTGTCGGTTACTGAAATGTCTCTGTCTTTGACCGCGGCGAACGAAGGTTACCTGGACGATATCCCGGTCGATAAAATCAATGACTTCGAAACCGCCCTGCACGACTATGCGGCCACCAATGCCAAAGATCTGGCCGAGAAAATTGGGGATATCGGTAATTTCAGTGATGAAATTGCGGCTCAATTGAAGCAAGTGATCGAAACCTTCAAGGCGAAGGGCGTTTATTAATCAGGGGGCGATGTCATGGCCGTAGGCAAAGAGATTCGCACCAAGATCAAGAGCGTGCAGAACACGCGCAAGATCACCAAGGCGATGGAAATGGTCGCCGCATCCAAAATGCGGCGCGCTCAGGAAGCGATGGAAGCAACCCGGCCTTATGCCGAGAAGTTTCTTGAAGTGGTGGGTCACATCACCAACGCGCATCCTGAGTACCGCCATCCACTGATGGTCGAGCGCGACGTGAAGCGAGTACTGATGATTGTCGTGACAACCGACCGTGGTCTGTGCGGTGGTCTGAACGTAAACTTGCTTAAACAGGTGCTCCTGAAAATCAACGAATACCAGAGCAATGGTATTGAAGTGGATGTCATTCCGGTTGGCACCAAAGGCCGAGCGTTCTTCAAGCGTTACGGCGGCAATGTGCGCGCTTCGGTTGTGCACATGGGCGACAAACCCAGCTATGCCA